>JBHIER010000155.1:0-7427 GCA_046760705.1 bacterium | reverse complement strand
CAGAGTGACAAATGAGAGGGCGAGATACGGGTAGTTGAAATGCCATTCGTAGTTTCGAACTTCATCCCAGTTCCGGTAGACGGACCGGGCTAAGAATGAGAAGATAACCGCCAGTACTATCAGTTGCAATACCCTCTTCAGCCACGGCTTGACAGGCATCCCTAAGATCTCACATTTCCGATCACGACCGTCAAAAATGTCTCAACTGCACTTTCGAGGCTCGATTCCCTGGCCAACTTCCGAATACCTTCGCGGTCGATGGACACCAAGCCGTCCATATACTCCTCCAGGGCCTGCCTCAGGCCTGCCGTATCCTCGGTCGGCACAACCTTCCCCACCTGAAATCTTCTGGTGTAGTCGGCCATATCCCCGACATCGGTGACGATCACCGGCCTTCCGGCCTGCATCGCTTCCCAATAGACAACCGGCATCCCTTCGCTCCGGGAGGGAACGACCAGAACATCACAGGCTTTCAGATACGCGGCCACAGCATCAGGGTCTGCCCAGCCGGTAAAGACCACATTGTGCTCCAACCCTTCTCTGCGCACCCTGTTCATCAGATCGGATCTCAACGAGCCGTCCCCCAGCACATACAAAAAAGCCCTGCGGCCCTTTCGGAGCAGACCGACCATCGCCTCCACCAGAAGATCGATCCCCTTGACCCTCTCCAGCCGGCCCACGAAGAGACAGTTCGCCGCCGTCTCATCGAGGGAGAGACGAGGCCCCAACCCCTCGGGGAGGGTCCGAGTGGTGGGCATGAACCCACACGCCTTTCCTGTCAATCCACCAATCCTGTTGACCAGTTGATTGCTGTTGGCGAAGAGGTGGTCGGCGTTCCGCAGCACATCGGCGACGACCTTCCCAAAAAATATCTTCCCGCCGTAGACGTTGATGTCGGAGCCCAGGGTCCACACGGCGTATGGCGTCCCCAGCCTTTGCTTGGCCTTCAGACAGAAGTATCCGTTGGGAATAGCCCAGACACCAAGACAGAGATCGATCTCGTGTTCACCGATCAGCTTTTCAAGTTCAATCCGTCCCCGGCACAGCAGACTCACCAAGGCCATCGCATCTATGGGATTGATGAATTTCAGTTGACCTAAGCGCCTCTTCCCTCCCAACCATTTGAAGTACCTGACTCCGAAGGGCCAATCGGCTTTGGGGATACTCCCATCTCCCAAATCCATTCGAGGGGTCAGAACTGAGACGCGATGCCCCCTTTGAATCAGTAGCCTGACGAACTGAGGGATCCAATTCCCATTGACATCCTGATCGTTGTGGGGAAAACAGTGGGTTACGAGACAGATGCGCATCTGGACTTCTCACTCTCGGTGTTCGTACTTCTTGAGTCTTCGGTCCAGCCGCTCCATCTCCTCCCGCTGGGTGACGATCAGCTCGGCCAGAAAACCGGTGATGAACAGTTGAACCCCTGACAGAAAGAGCATGGTGGCCAAAAGGACGATGGGGCGAAAATGGAACGTATGCATGAGCCACTGGACCACGAACACCACTCCGAAAACGAGGCTGATGCCGATCAGAATCGAGCCGATCCCGCCGAAAAAGAGGAGCGGCTTCCTGCTGAAGACCAACTGAAATTTGAGGCCGATCACATCCAGAAAGGAGATGGGGATGCGGGTCAGTCCGTATTTCGATCGGCCGCGTCTGCGGGGGTGATAACCTGTCTTCACCTCAGTCACCTTATACCCTTGAGAGGCAGCCAGCATGTAGAGAAAACGGTGCCAGTCGGACCGAAGGGGCAGGTCATCGATGAGCTCCCGGCGGAAGGCTTTGATCCAGTTCATGTCGTGAGCGGAAACATTGAACAGCCTTCTGGAGACGAAATTGTAAATTTTGGAGGCCACAATCTTGGTATCCCGTCTCCCCTGCCGCCAGCCCACCACCATATCGTACCCATTTCTTATCTCAGTTAGGAGCTTCGGGATGTCCTCCTCCGGATCCGACTCCAGGTCTGCACACAGAAAGACGATCACGTCTCCTCGGACGTGATCGAAAGCGGTCTTGAAGGCCTCGGTCAGCCCGAGGTTGGTCCGATGATGGATCACATTCACAAAATCGTATTTAGCCGCTGCCTTTTCTGCCTCATCCCCGGTGGAGTCGGTGCTGCCATCGTCGACGAAGACCACTTCACCATCAATCCTGTTCTCGGCAAAGGTCTTGGCCACCTTATCCATCAGAGGAGCCACATTCTCCTGCTCGTTACGGGCGGGTATGAATACGGATACTTCTGGCCGTGACATCATATTTCATCCTAAATGGTATGACTTATTACGTCAAAGGGTTGCGGTTGCGCGGCTCGCCCTATTAAATAGGTTAAGGGCATTTAACAGGGCTCGAATCGTCTATCATCAATCGGTCTTTGGCCGTCAATACGCAACCGTTTGCCGTTTCGAGTTGCGCAACCGATGACCGTTTTACGCAACCGACACTTCCATCGATTCTCTCACCAATGAACAGATTCTCTCTATCTCTTCCTCAGTCAATTCAGGGAACATAGGCAGTGACAGGACCTCATTTGCGCACTGCTCGCTCACGGGAAAGTCGCCCCGCTTATATCCTAAATAGCGGTAGGCCGGCTCCAGATGGAGGGCGTTGGGGTAATGGACGCCGGTGGCGATCCCCTCCGCTTTCAGCCTCCCCTGAATCTGTGCCCGATGCTTGGTCCGAATGACGTAGCAGTGATAGACGTGCTTGGCGTACTCCTTCTCCACAGGGGTGATGACGTCGGTCTCTTTTAGGTACTGATGGTACAGCCGTCCATTTTTGCGCCTCATCTCTGTCCATTCGTCGAGGTGCTTCAGTTTTGCGCTCAGCACGGCCGCCTGCATCCCATCCATGCGGAAGTTGTATCCTTCGATCTGGTACTCATATTTGCCCTTTCGCCCGTGGTCGCACAGCATCCGCATCCGCTCGGCCATCTCCTCGCTGTTGGTCAGAACCATGCCGGCATCGCCGTAGGCCCCCAAGTTCTTCCCGGGAAAGAAGCTGTAACAGGTGAGGGAGCTGAGCCCTCCGATTCTCTTTCCCTTGTATTCTGAGGCATGGGCCTGGGCCGCATCCTCAATCACCACAATGTCGTGCTTGTGGGCAATTTCAAGGATGGGATCGAGGTCGGCCGGCTGACCGTAAAGATCCACCGGGATGATCGCTTTGGTCCTGGGGGTGATGGCCCTCTCGATGGCGGAAACATCGATGTTGTAACTCTCCTCCTCGATGTCCACAAAGACAGGTCTGGCCCCGACATTGGAGACCGACTCCGTGGTGGCGATGAAGGTGAAGGGCACTGTGATCACCTCGTCTCCCGGTCCCACCCCGCACGCTCTGAGCGCCAGATGGAGGGCCGTGGTCCCGGAACTGCAAGCCACGCCGTGTGCGGCCCCACAATAGGCGGCGAACTCCTCTTCGAATTGGCTCACGTTTTTGCCTCTGACAAAGGCTGTGGTATCGATCACCTCCTGAATGGCTCGATCAATCTCGTCTTTGATCGACAGATACTGTCTCTTCAGATCAACCATGGGTATGGTCATGTTCCCTCCTCTGCTCTGTTCTGAGGCCCTAAAGGCTCGCTCCCAGTTTGACGATCTTCCCTCTTGGATCGGAAATCCTTCCGGTTGCGTTCCTCGTATCGACGACCAACCTCGCCTCTTTCACCAACCATTCGTAGTCGTACTGGCTGTGGTCGGTGGTGATGAGCACACAGTCCACTCCGGCCACCAATTTTTTGAGTAGCTTCTGCGAACGAAACTCAATGGAGCCGACGCACACCCGAGGGACGAAGGGGTCGTTGTACACAATCTGCTCTGGTGAGAGTCCGTTCTCCAGAAAGATCTCCATAATTTTGAGGGCAGGTGAATTGCGAATATCATTCACATCCTTTTTGAAAGCCACCCCGAGGATCAAAATCTTGGCTCTGAGCAAAGCCACCCCGGCCCTATTCAACCCGCGGAGTACCAGAGCGAAAATGTAGTAAGGCATATTCTCGTTGGTCTCCGCCGCCAGCTCAATGAAATTGGTGTGGAAATCGTACTCCTTGGCCTTCCAGGAGAGAAAGTAGGGGTCAACGTTGATGCAGTGACCGCCGATGCCCGGTCCCGGGTAAAAGGGCATAAACCCAAAAGGTTTAGTGGTGGCCGCATCGATCACCTCCCAGATGTCGATATTTCGCATCCGATCGCACAGACAGGCCAGCTCATTAACCAGAGCGATGTTCACACTGCGAAAGACGTTCTCCAGAAGCTTCTCCATCTCGGCCACCCTGGGGGAGGAGACAGGGATCGTCCGCAGACCGATCTTTCGGTGCACCAGACTGGTCAGACTGGTGCACCTCTTCGTCACTCCTCCCACCACCACAGGAGTATTGCTAATGGTGAATCTCTTGTTCCCTGGATCGATCCGCTCCGGAGAGAAGGCCAGATAGAAGTCACGACCGACCTTCAAACCGGTGGACTCCAAGATGGGAAGAATCACCTTTTCTGTGGTCTCGGGGTACGTGGTGCTCTTCAATACAATGAGCTGTCCCCTTCTCAGCCGCTTCCGAATCTCCTCACTCGCTCTGACAATGTGCGAAATGTCCGGATCCTTGGTGGCTGTAAAGGGTGTGGGGACACAGATGAAGACGATATCGACGGCCCCGAGGGCCTCGAAGTCTGCTGTGGCCGTCAGCCGCCCCTTCTCCACGACCGACTTCAGGTGGCGGCCGGCAACATCGGAGATGTAGCTCTCTCCCCGATTGATGCTGGCGATCTTCGCTGTACTGACGTCGATGCCGGTGACACGAAAGCCCTTTGAGGCACACATCACGGACAGGGGTAGCCCGACATACCCTAAGCCGACCACCCCTATAAGGGCGTTGCCTTCATCGATCTTCTTGCGTAAAGTCATAAGAGGTATGGTTCCTCCCTTTTTACCAGTTCGACAAAAAGGCAATCTCTCAGTACGGCCTCTCAATGAGCCCGTAAGGGCAGTGCACCTCCTCGATCGATTTGACCCTTCTGGCGGGATTTCCTACAACGATGGCCCGTGGAGGAACGTCTTCAACCACTACGCTGCCAGCGCCAACGAGTCCGTTTTCCCCGATCTCGATATCCGGCAGCAGGGTGGCGTTGGCCCCGATCTTGGCCCCGGTTCTCACAATCGGCCCTTTCAGACACTCCTTGGCCTTCGGGCAGAGAGGATGTAAGGCGTTGGTCAAGACTACGTTCGGCCCGATCCAGCATCCGTCCTCCAAAACCGAGTACTCCGGGACGAAGGCCTGGGAGTGAATTCTCACGTTGTTCCCGATCTTCACATGGTGCTCGATGACAGACTTTGTCCCCACACTGACACTATCTCCGATCTCGTTCTCTTCTCTGATCATCACACCGTGGCCGGTCTGAAAATTATCGCCAATACGGTTGCCGGCATAGATCACAGTGTGGGAGCGGATGATCGCCTGCGCTCCGATATATGTTTTCATTTCGCCCGGCTTTCGAGCCGTCGGCGGGATACCGACCACGGCAAAATCCCCGATCACTACACCCTCCCCAAGCTCCACGTTGGGATAGACCTTATAGGATTTGCTCACTCAGCTTACCCCTTCTCGAAGTAGAAGCCGAAGACCCTCCGGGCCAATTGGACGCATCGTTTTGCTGTCTCCAACGCCTCCCGACCCTCCTCTTCCCCAAAGAGAGTCCACGGATCTCGATAGGTCTCCTCATCGCCGTAATCTGTCATAAGATGTTCCTCCGAACCCAACTCCTCCATCAGAGGAAGAATGCCCTCATCTCAGCAACCAGATCCCGATGGATAACCCGCTCATCGATCAGTCTTCGAAGCCCATGGGCGGGGTCATGCGTCTTCTCCAGCGGTCCGAAAATGGAGAGGATCGCCTTTCCTGCATTCTCGACGGCCAGTTGAGCATTATCCACACATGAGCGCCAGCGCTTCAAATCGAAATCCTGCGCCGCCTCCTTCAGAAATCCCTCAGCTAACCTGAGCCGATAGGACGCATCGTCGTTAGAATTCACGGTACCCACTCCAGTCTATGGACCAGCCACCCCTCGGCCTCCTCTTCCACTTCCACCGGAGCCCACCCTCGTCCCTCACCCTCTCCAGACCCGCCTGAGTGATGATGGCCCGGATCCGATCGATCCGATCCGCCATAAATCCTCGATCATATAGAATGATACCATCAAGTCCAATATCCAGATAGAGGGGTGGAAACCCCCTGTCGATCTCCCCTCTCGTCTTAGCGATGATGCCAATCTTCTCCTCAATCTTCCCCACCAGTGGTCTTCGCACATATCGGACCCTCTGCAGTGGTCTGACTGGTAGTTTCTCGGCTATGAGGAGTAAGTCGTAGTCACTTGTTATCTTCTCCTCCTCCCGAGCCCGAGAGCCGAAGAGGACGATCGATACCAGATTCTCTTTCAGATACTCCTTATAACATTCGACAACTCTGGCCGCAAATCCCTCCAGTCCTGAATCCGTCATGGTTCTCAGTGCTGCCAATTAATCTCTACATCGGCTCCGCCCCTCTCTAAGGAGATTTGGGTGGCCTCCAAGATTCTGACCACCTGGTAGCCCTCTTCCCCATCGGTCAAGGGTTTTTTGCCTCTGACGATGCAGTCGATGAAATGGGCGCACTCCACCTTCAGGGGTTCCACAAAATCGATCTCAGGGACGTACATATCCCCTGCTCTCACCCTCAGTTGAAATTCGCCGAAACTTTCAAACTCACCCAGAGATTCGGCGATATTGACCTTGTCGATGCCCTTATCGTACACAACGATTCTGGCATCTCTGCTCACATCGTCGTAGACGACCATCTTTTTGCTCCCCACCACTGTCATTCTGCGAACCTTGTTGGGGTCGAGCCAACTGATGTGGATCATGGCGCTCACCCCGTCCTCAAAGTCCAGGTGCATGAAGACCACATCCTCGATGCCCGGTTGGATGTACGATTGCCCCCGGGCGCTCACGGTTATGGGTCTTTTCCCCAGCACATATAGAATGATTGACACATCGTGGGGGGCGAAATTCCACATGGCGTTGATGTCGTTTCGGATCCGGCCCAGATTGAGCCGGCTGCTGTAGAGGTAATAGATATCCCCCAATTCGTTGCCATCGACAAACTCCTTCAGCTTCCGGACAGCCGCATTGTAGAGGAAGGTGTGGCCGACCATGAGGATCTTTCCCCTCGATGCGGCCAGGTCGATCAGTTCCCGGCATTGAGCGCCTGTCTGGGCCAGCGGCTTCTCCACCAGAACGTGTTTGCCGGCCTCCAAGGCCTGTTTGGCCAAAGAGAAATGGCCGTCGGCCGGGGTGGTCAGAACCACAGCATCGATCTCAGGGTGGGCCAGAATGGGGGCCACATCACGGCTCACCTCCACGCCGGGGAAATGTTCCCTCACATAATCTAAGCGATCCTGCCT
>JBHIER010000154.1:0-7457 GCA_046760705.1 bacterium | reverse complement strand
TGGCGGCGGCCGGGACATTCAGGAACTTGCTCCCTGTTCTCACCGTCACTGATGGCCATGTCCATATTCGTGAAGCCATGTGTGTGAGCGTGCCTCTGAATGAGGGCTGGAACCTGATCTCTTTTAACCTTGCCCCGAGGGATTCCTCGGTCGATTCGGTCACCGTCTCTATCTCGGACTGGCTGATAGTGGTCCGGGGATTTGACCTGTTGGGTATTGAGCATGGCCAAGGGGCCAACGGAGGTCTGACCTACGACCCCAGTCTGCCACCGCCCTTCAGCTCTCTGAAATGGATGGGTTGTCAGTATGGCTACTGGGTGAAGGTGAGCCAGGCGTGCACTTTAGTGGTCTGCGGGAGTCGGTGTCCCTGCGATGAGCCTCTGGCCTTGAACCGGGGCTGGAACCTCATCGGCTATCTGCCGGAGGAAGCGAGCCAAGTGGCCACAGCCCTCGACTCTCTCTTAGGCGGAGAGAACATCAACAGCCCGGGCTGGACCGGCTCCTATCGAGTGGTGCGGGGCTTTGACCTGAATGGAGCGGCCCACTGTCAGGGTGCTAACGGTGGCTTGACCTTCGATCCCACCCTGCCTGGTCCCTTCAGTTCTCTCAAGTGTATGATGCCTGGGTTCGGTTATTGGGTGAAGATTTACCCGGATGCGGCTGAGACCACCCTGGTATACCCCTGCGGGCCGGGTGACTGTCCGCCCTGTGGTGGGCTTGGCCAGGACCGATGATTGCCGGCGATGTGGTCACTGTCTACGATCCCGATGGGATTCAATGCGGTGGCATGAGGATTCATATCGAGGGTTGGTACGGCTTGGTGAGGCTCTGTGGGGATGATGGCAAACATTTTACATCAAAGGCCCGATGGCTCACAGCACCAAGCCCGTACGGGTTGGAGCTGGAAAGAGGGTGCAGGTTGATCCGGCGGCCTCTCAATTGTCATCGGAGATCGAGAACGGGCTCGATGCCAAAGGAGTTCAAGCGCAACCCTCCTAAAAAAGTGAAGCACTTCAAAAGTGTCGGTCATAGTAGCCCCTCGGCAATTTTAGTCTTTTTGTTCGCTTTGTTCCTTGCAGACAATGCCGCCTTCGGACAGAGCGGTATGGTCAGGGCGGAGTCAAGACCCTCTGACCCTAACCCAGCCAGCGGGACTCAAATTGAGGTGGCTATCAACATTGATATGTCGGATGTCAATCCACCCGATGCCTTTCTTGGTAGTTTCACGGGATCTTTGGATTGGGAAGCCGATGTCCTGACCCACATAAGCAATTCGGGAATATTGGCCGGTTTTACAGGGGCAGTAAATGTTTCAGCCGGCCATATTGCCTTCAATGGGGTCAGACCAACTGGGGCAGAAGGTGTAATAAATGTCCTCAACATCACCTACGATGTTGTCAGTGTCGAGAATTTCGAGACCGATCTCGATTTGGAATTCACAGCTATGGCCGCGGCCTTTACTTTCACTGACTTGATGCCCATATTGGCTGTCACTGACGGCCATGTCCATGTGGGTGCGGTGGGAGGTATAGTCTCCGTTAGCTCGGCAGAATTGCCGACCGCCTTTGCTTTGGACCAAAACTACCCCAACCCCTTCAATCCCATCACCACCATCCACTACGCCATCCCCAGCAGAGAGCAGAGAGCATGGAGCGAAGAGCAAAGAGGAGAGAGCAGAGAGGTGGGTTCGGTCTCTGAGCTCTACGCTCTTCGTACTACGCTCAAAATCTACAACTTGCTCGGGCAGGAGGTGCGGACGCTGGTGGATAAACCTAAAGAAGCTGGATATTACACCGCCACCTGGGATGGGCGGGATAGTTACGGCAATGAGGTGGCCAGTGGAGTCTATTTTTATCGGCTCACCGCTGGGAATTTTGCCAAAACGCGGAAGATGGCATTGTTGAAGTGATTTTGCGTGCTTTGAAATCTCGTTGAACTGATGTGCCGACTCTTCGCTCACTGGTAGCACGGAAAGCGATCAGAAATTCAGTGCTCGGTTGGAGGTGAATGGCTATGGCAAAGGTAAATTTGAAGGTTGATATTGAAGAACTCAAGGAGGCATTGATGTCTCTTTCCGAAACCGAATTCGAGCGGTTGATTCAGGAGGCGAGAAAGTCCAAATTGCATACGAAGTTGAAGACGATCACGATGGAAAAACTAGTTGCTCGCCATTTGTCCTTCTCATCCACCAGAGCCAAGAGAAAATTAGTATCAAGGATAATCTCACTCATAATATCTCTCCGAATCTTTGACGGCATCTCCTCCAACAGACATAATTCCATTCAGTCCTTCTAGAAGCCAGATGCATCAAGCATTTTTTTCGTCATCGGGCAATTTTTTTCTTCTGACAGCGAGCCATCCCCTGCAGGCGCGGATTTACCTCATCCACCAATGTCCGCACCTCCTGACCTATTAGGATGCTGTAAATCTTCAGGGTGATGTGTATTGACACTACCTGTGCTTTGTGTTACTCTTGAAAACGAGGCATTCCTATCATTTTAGGACATGGAGGGGGAAACATCGTTCTGTCCGGTTTTCTGATCAGGTGATTTGGTCTATTGAGCCGGAGAAATCTGTCTGACAGACTCGGGGGTGAGCCTGGTGGGCGAAGTTTCTTTGGGTCTGGCTTGGGTCTTGCCAGGGGAAAATCTCTTTTCAGGGAGTCGCCCCTACCTTGAGTCGGATGTCCGTATCATTGTGGCCGCAAATGTGGATTTGAGAGGGAAGACGAAGGACGGGAGTTTCAGAAAGGACCTCTCTTACCGATTGCGTGTCGTCCCTCTTGCTCTCCTACCATTGAAGGTTTTGACCTTCGGGTCTGTTATCCAGCCCTACGATCTGAATATCGACTGCCCATTACGAAAGAACGCCTCTCAACCCAACCTCCGGAATGTGGGTAATAAGCCATTGTGGCACAATATGCTAAAACACAGATAGTAGACACTGCTTTCACATGTTCATCAAGATTCACCCAGAAGGGCCGAGTGTGATTGGTGACAAAGCAACAGACACCGTCGAGCAGGGATGCTTCTCTGATCTTCTCTTCCTTTCTTTCCACAGATACCTGATAGCCTATTACCCTTTTTGCAGGTTATCCCTTTTACCCCTCTGTATCTGATTCTCATCCAGGCTACTGATGTATCTCAAAGTCTCTTGCTCATTTACCAACTGGAGGTTCTCCTCCGAGACTATTCCCCTGTCAAAGAGCAGGGAGACATCCTTAAGACGAAATCTGTCTCTGCAGGCGATCTTCTTCCAACTGAGAGCTCAGAACGGCAAACCCATCACCGCTCAGCAAGCTCGGCAGATCGTCCTGGCCAACTACCCCTCCAGGAGGAAAGCAAAACAGAGAGAGAAGAGGTCCCATCTCCGCTCAGGGAATATCCTCCCTTCGCAGGAAGTATGTATGGAAAAAACAGTCCATGGAGAAACAAATAGGTTGCCATAACAGGGTAGAATTTATAGATTAGGCCGTTGTGGTAATTGTTTCGAAACCTCTGATTGGAGCCTCGAACTATTTTGATGATTCATATTAATCGAATAAAATGCGACTTTTGTGGGACGTGCGTCGCGGTGTGTCCGGTAGATGCTATTGAAATTCTCGAGTACCGAGTGGGCATCGATGAGGATGCGTGCACCAACTGTCTCAACTGCGTCATGGCATGTCCCTGGGGGGCGCTTAAGGAGCAGGAGTGAAAGATACCTATGACATAATCATCGTTGGTGGCGGTCCGGCCGGCTCCTCAGCGGCGATGGCTGCAGCCCAGCAGGGGGTTGCTGTTCTTCTGCTGGAGAAGGACGCCCTGATCGGGGTACCGGTACGATGCGCCGAAGGGGTGAGCGAACGCAGTCTACACCAGCTCTTCGAAACCGATGCGCCGTGGGTTTCGAACCGGATTAAGAAACTCTCCTTTGTGGCTCCGGACGGGACCGAAGTGCGTGTGAGTTCACCGGCAATCGGGTATCTCCTCGATCGGGCGGCCTTCGACCAAGAACTGGCCCGGCAAGCCGTCGAAGCCGGAACAGAGGTCTGGACGAGAGCCTGTGTCCGAGGGTTGGCCCGAGTGGAACGGGAGCGTTGGGAGGTGTCTGTCTCAAGGGGAGGCGGAGTGGATCGGTTGAGGGCCAGGGTGGTGATCGGGGCCGATGGCGTCGAATCCCGCGTCGGGCGATGGGCCGGCCTGCACACCGCCACCTCGCTCCACGACATCGAGACCTGTGTACAGTACACCATGGCCGGTTTGGAGATCGACAGGGAGTGTTGTCAGTTGCATTTTGGGCGGCAGGTGGCCCCCGGGGGCTATCTCTGGGTCTTTCCCAAAGGTCCGGCTGTGGCCAATGTCGGCGTGGGTATCTCCGGGGAGTATGGACACACAGGGAAGGCGGTCGATTATCTCGATCGGTTTGTCGGCCGAAGGTTTCCCCGGGCCTCCGTGCTGAGGGCTGTGGGCGGAAGTGTGCCCTGCTCCCTTCCCTTGAAAGAGCCGGTGGCCGATGGCCTCCTATTGGTGGGCGACGCCGCCCACCAGGCCGATCCGCTGACCGGAGGGGGGATTATGAATGCGGTCAGGGCCGGCCGACTGGCCGGAAAGGTGACCGCGGCAGCGGTGGCCAGCGGCGATCTGTCAAAGAAGCGACTGACAGTCTACCAAAAGCAGTGCGAAGAGGCCATGGGCAAAAAGCTGCGTCGGTCCTACCGCCTCAAAGAGGCCATTTTCAAGTTAAGCGACGAAGAGCTCAACGCCACCGCCCGAGCCTTGAACAGAATCGATCCGGAGAAGCGAACGCTGGGCCGGATCTTTTTAACGGCCCTGGCCAAGAACCCGAAGCTCCTTGCCGACGTTATCGCCCTCTTCGGGTCCTAAAGCCGCTTACGGGGAATCTCCTACGGAGGGAAAAAGGGTGTTCTTAGACAGCGCCGATTCATCTACTCCCCGATAATTTTGACCAGTACTCGCTTTCTGCGCCGGCCGTCAAATTCTCCGTAGAAGATCTGCTCCCAAGGGCCAAAATCGAGCCGACCGTCAGTTATGGCAACCACCACCTCCCGGCCCATGATCTGACGCTTCAGGTGGGCGTCGCCGTTCTCCTCCCCGGTCCGGTTGTGGCGATAGTGGGAGACCGGCTCGTGGGGCGCTAACCCCTCCAGCCAATCCTCGTAATCCTGCAGGAGCCCGGACTCGTCGTCATTGATGTACACGCTGGCGGTGATGTGCATAGCGTTGACTAAGCAGAGCCCCTCAGTGACCCCGCTTTTGCGAAGGCACTCCTCGACCTGAGGGGTGATGTTGATGAAAGCCCTCCGCCGGGGAACGTTGAACCAAAGCTCTTCTCGATAGCTCTTCATGGCCGTGGACTCCTTATTTTTACAGTCTACGCTGGGAGAGGAGTTGTACTCCTGTCCCCTACACCCCTATCTGCAGAATAGGTCCGCTGATACGGGTAGGAGTGCAACTGCTACCCGAGCTGAGGAGATTCCTGCTTTCGCAGGAATGACAGGCGGGAACAAGATTATGGCATAAAAACACGCCTGCTTGTGCCTGACAGGCCAGAATGACAAATTTGGGAATTTCCGGACAGACACTGGCTATACTCCACTTGGAATTTGACCTCATTCTCTGCGCCATAAAGCCCTCTTTTTTAGGAGAGCATCTGACATCTCAGGCAGCCGGGGCGCGTCTCAACGATAGTGGCGGCTCAATTCGGAGGCATACCTGGTCCCTAAACTGTCGGCATTGTCACCCAGCCAGTCACTCAGTCGCGTTCGTCCCGCTGGAGGGGTCTGAGAAACCAGAAGATTCGCCATCAGCCCCTCGACTTCGTCTCGAGTGAGCACCAGATCATTGACCACGTACCCGACCAATCTGGAAAGGAAAAAGGCCAGTTCTGGCCTCAGATGAGTGATCTTGGCTCGGCTACCGATCACCTCGGCGATGAGGCGAATCAGTTCGTCAAACCTGTAAGTCTCTGGGCCAACAGCATCTGTGATAACGTTCTCATCGTGACGAGCGGCGTCGACGGCTATCTCGGCCACATCTTCCACATAGACTGGCTGGAGTCGATAATCGCCCGATCCAAAGATGGTAAATACCGGAAATCGCTTCAGGAGCCAGGCGATATTGTTGATGAGGACGTCCCCAGTCCCGAAGATCACAGTGGGCCGGATAATGGCGTAAGACAACCTGGAATGGATGATGGCCTTTTCCAGAATTCCCTTCCCTCTGAAATAGGGAAGGGATGACTCTTCGGAGGCGTTCGTAATGCTGACATGCACAATCTTCCGGACACCGGCTTCTTCGGCGGCCTTGATAAGTGTCTTCGTATTCTCAATGGCCTTATCGAAGGTAACTTGCCCATACGAAAAGCGAACCCAGTACGTATTGTAAAGGGTTGTGGCTCCGCGCAGGCTCTCCGTCAGTTCTCTTTGGTTGTCGAAATTGAATGGTGCAACACCCACCTGGTTCCCGAATGGGTTCTGACGGCTGGGATGCCCGGTGAGGGTCTTTACTCTTTTGCCCGTTGCCAGAAGTCGCCGGGTGATGTTTTTGCCCGTGTAGCCGAAAGCCCCTGTCACTACATTCAATTCAGGAATTGACATAGCCACTTTACTTCTTTTTTGTAGCAGTTCTGTTAGGCGACGTGGGACGCAGGCTATCCATATTTTTTCAAAAGAGATCGCAATCGTCCCCCGGACAACGCATCCATTATCGCACCGGAGGGCATAGCAATTTCCAATGCTTCCATAGGCAGATGTCCCTCAACCCGTCCTTTCTTTATTCTACCGATCCGGTCCCGTATCCCCCATCGGAGTGGAGGACAAGCTTATTACGGGGAATCTGCTCGGTTTGCTTAACACACCCTCCATTAAGGAGATTCCGGCATAAACCCGCAATGACATAGTGGATAACCGTGGAAAGTGCCATGTAACAGGGTTCAAAACCTGTGATCCTCATAAGTCAATAAAGATGTGAATGTTACGTTGCATTCCAAATGATTTTATGAATGATCCAGGTTTAATGTTTCTTACTGCCAACAGCTCAACTCAATAATAACACTTCCTGCTCTCTGTGTCAACCCATTTTTTGAGAGCTATCAGAAAATTTGATTGTATGGCCCATTGGAGTAGAATAGCTCCCTCACCAGAGCTAAGCCCTCCGTTCCCGCCGGCTACGACCAATTCGTCGCTTATCCGAACCGCCTCTACCCCGGCCCGTTTCTCTTGAAAGCGTTACATTTTTCGACAAATGAACCCGCAAGCCAATTGGAGAGACAGCCTTTGCTCAGATTCGATGCTTTCGGCAACGCAGAATCGAGCAAAACTATCGAAGGACTGTCAAACTTGGAGTCGTATTGCCTCAAAATAAGATGTAACCGAAGGTAGTCGTAGTTGTAGTTGGTTCTCAATACTCTCTATGGCGCGGAGAACGCCCTTTTCTCCTTTGCCCCAGACGGCTCGT
>JBHIER010000153.1:0-7527 GCA_046760705.1 bacterium | reverse complement strand
TTCTCTGCTGTTAAACTCCTCGCTGCCTTTATCTCCACAAGGACCTTATTGTCAATTAGTATATCAGCAAAATATTCACCCATAATTTCATCTTCATAAAACACCTTTATTGGAGATTGAGAATTAGCTGGTATGCCTTCCTTTTTGAATTCTATCATGATTGCCAGGGTGCTTTGGAGCGAAGAAGAGGGAGTTGTCGCAGATTTCTGCCCGAAGCCTCTCCTGCTGAGAATAAAAGAGTTGCAAGAAAGAGCAAGAATTCGTAAATTATTCGAAAATTTGGGGTCGGGCCTCAGAAAATAGATTAACTTTATGTGGCACCCTCAACAGACTGTACCATCAACATAGTGAGGAGGCTTTAAGAGGGAAATGTCCTATCCGTCGATCACTGATCTTCCGGGAATCAGGGTCGGTCACGTTACAGATGAGAAGGCCCTGACGGGCTGCACGGTGGTTCTCTGCGAGGAAGGGGCAGTGGCCGGCATCGATGTGCGAGGCTCAGCTCCGGGCACGAGGGAAACCGACTGCCTTCGCCCTGTCCATCTGGTTCAGAGGGTTCACGCCGTTCTGCTGGCCGGAGGGAGCGCCTTCGGCTTGGCTGCGGCCGATGGAGTGATGCGCTATCTGGAGGAGAAAGGGGTTGGCTACAGGATCAGGACTGTCTGTGTACCCGTTGTTCCGGCTGCCGTCATCTTTGACCTCTCTGTCGGCGACGGTTCCGTCAGGCCGGACAGGGAGATGGGGTATCAGGCCTGTCTGGCGGCTACGGGTGGAGAGGTGCCTGTGGGGAGTGTGGGAGCGGGAACAGGGGCGACGGTGGGTAAAATCTTGGGCTACGAGAACTGCATGAGGGGAGGTGTGGGAACTTACAGCAAGAGCTTCGACGACGGGGTTGTGGTCGGAGCCCTGACGGTGGTCAACGCCCTCGGGGATGTAGTCGATCCCCAGACAGGGGAGATCGTCGCCGGGGCCAGAGACCGGGAGACGGGAACGTTCCTGGATACGGTGAAGGTAATGGTGGAACAGTACGATCAGACCATCTTAGCTGGGATGAATACGACGTTGAGCGTTGTGGCCACAAACGCAGCCCTGACGAAGGAGCAGACGAATAAAGTGGCCCAGATGGCCCACAACGGTCTGGCCCGGGCCATCAGGCCTTGCCACACCATGGTCGATGGCGATACGATCTTCGCCCTCTCCCTGGGTAGCCAAAAAGCGGATCCCTCCGTCATCGGCTCAGTGGCCGCCGATGTTGTGGCCGGATCGGTCCTGCAGGCAGTGACCGAAGCGAACATGGAAAATTAGCAAAATTAGCAATTACCTATTAGTTGACTGATGACGATGGCTAAAGGGCCCGCTTAAGCGGCACCCTCGCTCTTGAAGACCGCTTGCCGGCCGGCAATCACTCCTCCGAGACCGTACATCACCGCCAACAGGTAAATGAACCAGCCAATGTACGGGACGTTGAACAGAAGATAGAGAAGGGCCAGGCCAAGAAGGAGGGAGAGATAGAGCGAGGGGGTCTCGTGACCCAGACTTCGCAGAACTGAGTCGCCGATGAACATACCCGTGTAGATTTTGGCCACATAGAAGGCCACGAGGTAGAGAAGGAGGGCTATGAATCCCAAGGGGATCGATATGATAAAGACTACGGACAGGATGACCAGGATGGGAACGAGGATGAGTAGGGCGAACCCCAGACCGATGCTCTTCAGTGAATCGGTGCGCATCGCTGCCACCACGGCCCGGGCGTGGCTTTTGTCCAAAGTTACAAGGACGAGGCCCACCACGAGCGCCCCCACGAGGCAGAGCACCTGCCAGATCAATCCGAAGGATGAGGGCAAGTGCCACTTCCTTTTCTCCTTCCAGACACGGTTGAAGCTGACCTCTCCTCTGACGACATCTCGGTCGGGTAGCGAGGCTGCCCTTTTGGCGGAATAGGTGAGGTCGCCATCGATGCGGGCCCGGGGAGACAGGGTGAGTTCATCGCCGATTTTCACGTCCACATCCTTGCCCACATGTCCGGCAATCGTTATTCTTCCTCCCCCGCCTCGGACCGATCCCTGCACCTGGCCATCGATGATCACCTCCCCTGCTCCGACGTAGAGGTTCCCGAGAACGACCGCCTCCCTGCAGATATCGACCTCGGCTGCAAAGGCCAAGATGTCCCCTTCAACTCTGCCGGCGACGATCACGGTCCGGCCGAAAGCCCTCAGGTCGTCCCCAACAGTTCCCTCCACCTCGATCTCCTCAGCCCCCACGTTCACATCGTTGGCCACCCGACCTCGGATGAACACTTTTTGAGCACCGGCGATGATGTCCCCCTCCACCACCCCTTCGATTTTGAGCCGACGCCCCCCAAAGTAGAGATTCTCATTGAGAGTATCCCCTTCAACCAGAGTGAAGGATCTCTTCTCAAAAGCAGCTTCAGCTCCTGCGGCTGAGAGTGTTAATAGGAAAAGGGTCAGAAACAGAGCGATCCGCAGAGAACGATTGGTCACGATCTCTCCTCTCTGGGGTAGAACAAAAGGTTCTTCTTCCAACACTGCCTCAGTTGGCGTTGAAGGCCAGGGGCTCGGGACACCGGGACGGGATATCCTCCAGGGCCGAGAACTCCCCGTCCTGTTCCAGGATCTCCTTCAATCTCTCTTTTGCCCGAAAGAGATGGGTCTTTACCGTTCCCAGGGGCAGATCGAGGGTGCTGGCGATTTCATCGTAGGCCATATCCTGTAGGTGGCGCAGGGTGATGACCGCGCTGTACTGCGGCGGCAGAGAGGAGACCAGGGTGCGGATTCGCTCCCGGAACCTCTTCCGCTCGAAGTTGGTCTCAGGGGTGTTGCCGCGGTCGGCCAGGCGCAGTGGGGAGAAATTCTGCTCCTCGTCGTTCGCCTCGATGGAGAGGGTCTCCGGCCTGACCTTTCTGAGACGGTTGAGACAGACGTTGGAGACGATCTTATATAGCCAGGTAGTGAACTTCGATTCCCCCCGAAAACGGGGCAGCGCTTGATACACACGCAAGAAGACATCCTGGGCAATATCCTCCGCCTCCTGCTCATCCCCTACCATCCGGTAGGCGTACCCGAGCACCATCCTTTTGTGACGATCAACTAAAACGGAAAAGGCGTCGCGGTCATTCTGACGGCAGCGCTCCACCAGCTCAGTATCGGTTAGATCGGATATCATGGACCACCTCACTTTCAAGTTGGTTCACTCTGCTCACAAACCTCCTGCCGGCTCTGGCCCCTGTCATTCCGGTTCCGACGATAGGAGGATACCGGAATCTCCTGACTGAATGTACTTTCCGAAACGGAAAATTATCGCCGCCATTCGCCTTTCAAACCAGTTTTCTACGAGTGGATCGATCCTTTGATGAACGGTAGAAAAAGAGGGGATGAACGGTGTCGATATTATTGTTTCCCCTGTCCAGCCTCACAGGAGAATTGCCATTTGATCAATAAGGTTTTTCATCGCTGTCTGTCCTCGTTTCGGGGCGAGGGCAGAGCCTACCCTTTATTCATTACTGGGGATCTGCTGATTGTCAGCACCAGCCGGGGAGATTCCGGCCCAAGTCCGGAGCGCCTGCTACACAGATGGATTTCAGGCTTTAGCCTTTTATCGGGGTGGAGAACGCATCATTGCAGAGACCCTGAAACAGGTTCAGGGTGAGAGGCCAAGGGCTGAGAGTACCGGATTGCGAGGCAGGTCGTTGACCCGGTCCGTGGCCAGAAAGAGCAAGCTTCGATAGGGGAAAATCTGGATGTCACCAGGGGAAGATCTCCTTCAGATCCTTGACCCTTCTTCTGCTCAGGGTCAACTGGGTCCTCTCCTTATCCTTCATCACCACTCTGTACTGGCCGGCAAACCAGGGGATGATCTCTGAAACGTAGTTGATGTTGATGAGAGTGGACCGGTGGATGCGGAAGAAGAGGTTCGGGTTGAGCTTTCTCTCCAGTTCTGTCAGGGTATAATTGACCAGGTACCGGTTTTGGGTGGTATAGACAAAATTGAGGGTCTCCTCAGCTCCGATCCAGACGACGTCCTGCACATCTAAGAGGATGATCTTCTTCCCCTTGCGCACTGGAACTCTGGATAGATATCTCTTTCCCTCTTCGACGAGTTTCAACAGACTCTCGATCTTGGCTTCAAAATCCTTCTTCAGATAGCCCTTGGCCCGCTCCAGGGCCTCCTTCAGTCTGTTCTTGCTGAAGGGCTTCAGCAGGTAATCTATGGAGTTGACCTCGAAGGCTTTGATGGCGTACTGATCGTAGGCGGTGGCAAAGATGATGAGGGGTGGCTCAGAGAAGGCGTTGATCACCTCGAACCCATCCATCTCGGGCATCTGAATGTCTAAGATGACCAGATCGGGTCTCTTCTCCTCGATCTCTCGGACCGCATCGGCTCCGTTTTCGGCCTCGCCCACAATTTCGATATCAGGATCGTCCTTGAGATACTGTTTCACCTTCAGCCGAGCCGGGGCTTCGTCGTCAACGATGATGGTTCTCATTTTCATCCTTCATCCCCAATCCACTTCGTGGAATGCGCAGGGTGACCGTCGTCCCGTGGCCTTCGGAGCTCTCGACGGCCACGCCGTTGCTCTCCCGGTAGAGGTTGAGCAATCGTTCGTTCACGTTCCTCAGGCCTCGACCTGAGCTCAGCACCTCCCTCAGCCTTTCCTTCGGGATGCCAGGCCCGTCGTCGGCGATCCGTATCTGACAGAACTGGTCGTCGCACCTTGTAGTAATGGTGATGGTACCGCCGCTTTTTCGATGGCCGATGCCGTGTCTCAGTCCATTTTCGACGATGGGTTGGAGGATTAAGGCCGGAACCGTCGCCTTTTCGCACTCAGGATCGATAGATCTTTCCACGCGCAGCCTCTTGCCGAAGCGGGCCTTCTCAATCCGCAAGTAGAGGTCCACAAAGTCGAGCTCCTCCCTGAGGGTGACGAGCTCCCGTTCCGCCGTGTCCAGGGTGTAGCGGAAGAGATCGGCCAGGTCGTGGACGGTGGCCTCGGCCTTCTCCTGATCGACGGGGATGAGGGCGGCGATGGTGTTCAAGGTGTTGAAGAGAAAGTGGGGATTGATCTGAGCTTTCAGGGCCTTCAGTTCCGAAAGTGCGGTCAATTCCCTCAGCTTCTCCTCGATGTCCCGCCGCATCTCCAGTTCCATATAGCTCTTCTCCAGTTCTTTTCGCATTCGCTCGTATGTGTAGATGATGGTTCCCACGATGAGGGCGATGAGGCCGTCGATGGCAATCATGAAGAAGGCGAAATCGCTCTTCAACAGAACAAACCAGGGGTTGGCTAAGAAGACCAGGACAGTGCCGAAGACACCGCCGGCGATGAGGGTCAGGGCCCTGAGCATCACATCAAGGGCCAGAGGGAGAGGGCGATAGAGGGGAAGAATGTACAGGGCCGAGAGTCCGCTGGCGAACCCCACGGCGTTACCAAAAAGAGCACTCATAAGGACGATCTGATCAACCACCTTCCCTGTCAGAAAGAGGCTGATGATGAGGCCCAGCGCCCCACCGATAGTGGTATTGGCCCCAAACCACAGGATCAACCCTCTAAGCGTCATTCCTTTTCGCCGCCCGAATGCCATAACGAATTAGAATAAATATATAAAAAGCGACAAAGTCAAACACTTTTAGCGGCATGAAGGCGAGCGCACCCGGCCCCCAAAGGGCCAGGCGGATTAAACCCTTGTATCCCCCAAATTTTTGATTGACTTTTACGTTCTGAGAGAATATTATATCTGAGTCTGCTTCCAACAAGCGACTGTTTTCGGACGAAGCGAAAATAGCGAAACGATGCGTCGTAAAGGCTTACAGAGAGACTTGAGCGAGAAAGCGCTGTATGATGCCTACTCAGGAGAAGCTGCTGCCAGTGTCAGAACCGATAAGACTTCCCGTAATGAGGGTCGAAAAGGCCTCATTCCGAGGCCCGGTTGATCGGACAATATTTACTCAGAGTAAAAGAGAAATTGGGGGCTGAGAAATTCCAGAGAGTTGTGAGCCGGCTCGGAGTGGAAGTCAAAGTGTAACCCTAATATTCATCCTGGTTTTGGCCACATCTCATGCTGTCGACCGGAGACTTGACTTTCGTGAGAGTCTCCTTAGTATCTAAATTGGGAACAAGGATAACAAGATGTTTAGGATTTCCAACGTGTTGATGTGTATTGTCTTCATTTTGACTCCTTTTATTGGGGCGATGGCAGCTAATGAAACCTATCTGGCCGAAGTTCTGGTCAGAGAGAGGAGCAATCCAGTGATCCACCCCAGGGTATGGGATGCTGTCGCCGGGAAGCCTTCGGATGCCAGAGTAGCTGTATGGATTTTCTTCACTGATAAGGGGATTTTTTCGAAGGGGAAATATCAGGCTGCATGCCGGCAGGTCGAAAGGGCCCTCCCTGAGCGGGCAAAATGGAGAAGGGGGAAGGTGAACTGGGCGGTCGATTTCACAGACCTGCCAGTAAGAAGGGACTATGTGGAGGCCGTATTGAGTTTCGGGGTGAAACATCGGACCACGACGAGGTGGTTCAACGGCATGAGCGCTGAGGTGGGAGTGGGAGGGTTGGAGGAGATTGGACGTTTGCCCTTCGTACGGGAGATCCGGTTGGTCAACGAGGCGAAGAGGGAGCCCATTCGGGTGGAGAGGGATTTGGAGAAGGCTCCTTCCCCGCACCCAGCGTACCAGTTGGACTATGGCCCCTCCCTCGGCCAGCTCGAACAGATCAATGTCCCGGCCGTTCACGAGCTGGGCTACAGCGGTGCCGGGGTCATCGTGTGCATGCTCGACACCGGCTTCAATCGCAATCACCAGGCCCTTGGGCATATAGATCTCATAGCCGAGTACGATTTCATCAACAGGGACGATAACACCGCCAACGAGCCTGGCGATCCGCCCGGTCAGGAGAGCCACGGCACCTCCACCCTCTCGGCCTTAGGTGGGGCCAGTTCCGGGCATCTCTATGGACCGGCCTACGGAGCCGGCTTTGTGTTGGCCAAGACGGAGGATATCTCTTCGGAAACGGAGGTGGAGGAGGATTACTGGGTGGCTGGCATCGAGTGGGCCGACTCGCTGGGGGCCGATGTGGCCAGCAGTTCCTTGATATATCTGGACTGGTACACGTACGAGGAGATGGATGGCAACACGGCCATAATCACCAGAGCCGCCGACATGGCCGCAGCCAGAGGAATTCTCGTCTGCAATGCCGCCGGCAACGAGCGGGACGACGAGTGGTACTACATTGCCGCCCCGGCCGATGGTGACTCGATCCTGGCCTGCGGTGCGGTCGATGAGGTTGGCCAGATCGCCTTCTTCAGCTCAGCCGGGCCGACCTTCGACGGGCGGATCAAACCGGAGGTCGTGGCCCGGGGCTACTACACCCGGATCGCCGATCCCTCCAATCCCCAAGGTTACTACGACGGCGCAGGTACCTCCTTCGCCACTCCCCTGGTCGGCGGCGCAGCCGCCCTCCTCCTCGAAGCCCACCCCGAGGTTGAGGAAGGTAGACATAACGTCTATGAGGG
>JBHIER010000152.1:0-7542 GCA_046760705.1 bacterium | reverse complement strand
AGAAAGAGGGGGTGAGAAGATGGCTGAGAAACAGGAAAAGAGAAAGAGGTTGGCCATGGTTGTCTCCAAAGGGACGCTGGACAGCGCTTATGCTCCCTTAATCCTGGCCACGACCGCCGTCTCCATGGACTGGGAGTGCGGCATCTTCTTCACCTTCTATGGGCTCGACATACTCAACAAGAAGAAGCTCAACTCTTTGAAGGTCCCGCCTTTAGCCAACCCGGCCATGCCTGTGGCTGTGCCCAATCTCATCGGTGTGCTGCCCGGCATGACGGCTGTGGCCACGGGAATGATGAAGAAGTGGATGAGCCAGGCCAATATGCCTTCCGTGGGCGAGCTCATCAATATCGCTTTGGAGGGAGGGGCCGTCTTCTTCGCCTGCACCACCACCATGGGGATCATGGGGGTGAGCAGGGAGGACCTCATCGACTCTATCCAGTTGGCCGGAGCAACCACCTTTCTGGAATATGCGGCCGGGGCCGATGTGAGCCTCTTTATCTGAAGTTCTGAAGTTGGGGAACAGAAAATGGCCCAGACAACCCGCAGGAAGAGATTGGGCTTCCTCCTCTCGACACCACCGGAGGACCTGGACCTTGGAACCGTCGTCGGCTTGTCGAAGGCGGCTCTGGCCCAGGGCGTCGAGGTCTACCTCTATCTCTTAGACGATGGGGTCCTCAGTATCGACCACCCGGCCATTGAGGAGCTTTCGGTCAGAGGAGTGAAGCTCTTCTGCTGCGCCTACGCTGCCCAAAGGCGAAACATCCCCCGGAGCGACCGGGCCGTCTTCGGAGGGCTCTTCGTCCTGTCCAATCTCATCACCTCCTGCGACCAGTTTGTGGCCTTCAATTAAACCGATGAAGACCGACCGGCCCACCTTAGTCATCATCCGCTCCGACCCCTTCAGAACCCACAGGGCCGGTGAAGCTCTGCGGGTCGCTGTGGGCCTGAGCGGAGGTGAGCCGGAAAGGGTTCACATTGTGCTGATGGATTCTGCTCCAGCCCTCCTCTACCAGGACCCGATGGAGTTTGAGGACGGGGAGACTGTCGAGGATTACCTCGATGTCTTGAAGGGGTGTGGGGTGGAGTTCTATGTTGAACAGGAGTTCTTCTCAGGCCGGAGTGATTGCGGTGAGACGGAGTTCGAGGTGAGAAGGGTCTCAACGAAGGCCATCTCCCAACTGATGTCCCGGTCGAAGAATGTTCTGATCTTCTGATACTAGACGTCTTCATTAGGTCAAGTTTTCACGCTGAAGAACAAGCTATATGTTGCGTTGAAATTCAAAGTCCGAAGTACGAAATTTGAATCAGGGGTTCAGGAATCTGAAATAGCTCAAAGTTGAATTGACCTAAACATGGGTTTTTTGGGTTAGAACGTTGGGATTTTGCCATTGGAATTTGTTTTGGATTCTGGATTTTGGATTTTCTCGCTGGTCTGGGGCGAAGCTTCGTTAGGAGAATGGGATGGCGGGCACTCTCCATATTGTGAGAAAGGCTGAAGATACGAAGGCCTTTGAGTGTATCAAAGCCCAGGCGGAAGAGGACCTCCTCTCCCTGCTGCTCTTGCAAGAGGGGGTGCGCGCCAGACCATCCCTGGGAGCGAAGACCTTCCTTCTCCGGGAGGACGCTGATATGAGCCAGATCCCGCCGGACGTTCATCCCATCGGCTACGATGAGACGGTGCAACTGCTCCTTGACCACGATTCGGTGGTGGTCTGGTAAAGAAATTTCACCAAATGAAAGGGCATGAATGATGAAGGGCATGTTCTTTGGGATATTTCTATTGCTCACCTCGATCTTCGCCTTCGGGCAACCGTCTGCCGGGAAAAGGCTCCCTGAGCTGGAGGTAGTTCAGAGGGCCATTGAAGAGAAGGGGGCTCGTTGGGTGGCCGGCGAGACTTGGGCCTCGCAGCTCCCGCCGGAGCAGCGTCGGGCCTTATGCGGTGAGATCTCGCCCAAGAGCCTGACCCGCATCCCGGACCCGGAGCAAATCTGGCGGTATCCTGGTCAGCCTGAGCGGTTTGACTGGCGGGAGGTGGACGGGGGGAACTGGACGACGCCCATCAGGAATCAAGGCGGTTGCGGCAGTTGCGCCGCCTTCGCAGCCATCGGCGCCATGGAGGCTGTGGCTGACATCCACTTCGGCGATCCAGACTTGAATTTGAACCTTTCCGAGCAGCACCTCTTCTCCTGCGGCTGCGGGGCCTGCTGCCAGACGGGCTGGACAGTGGACCAGGCCTGCGCCTACCTCGCCGAGTACGGGGCTCCGGACGAAACGTGCTTCCCCTACTCCGGTCAGGATCTGAGCTGCAGTTGGACCTGTTCCGACTGGAGGTCCCGGACTACGAAGATCTCCTGCTGGAACTGGGTGGGCGGCACATCGAACGTCAGCACCCCGGCCCAGATCAAGGAGAAACTCTTAGAGGGGCCCCTGGCGGCCTCCATGATGGTATACGGCGACTTCAACTATTATCAGGGCGGGGTGTACGAACACGTGACCGGCGAAAAGGAGGCCGGCCACGGAGTCGTCATAGTCGGCTGGGACGACACCACCGACCCGCCTTGCTGGATCTGCAAGAACAGTTGGGGCACATGGTGGGGCGAGGCCGGAGGCGGCCAGCCGGGCGGATGGTTCCGCATCAAAATGGGCACGAACCACTGCGGCATCGAGGAGAGGGTCATCTTCTTAGTGATGGGTGACCTGCCGGAGATCCAGATCACGGAGACCTTCCACAACTTCGGTACCGTTGAGATCAGTGATACGGCCGAGTGGGTCCTTCCCGTCACCAACCCCGGGGCAGCCGCCTTGGAGATTTACGGTGTGGACATCACCTCCGGGGAGTTTGCCGTGAAACCGGGACACTTCCCCCAAATTGTCAGTCCGGACGACGTCTTTCCCCTCACCTTCACCTTCACACCCTCCATCTCTGATGTCCAGGCTGGGGTGGCCACCATCCGCTCCAACGACTGCCGTGATCCGGCCTTATACGTCCGGCTCTTAGGGATGGGCGTGGTCCCCAACCGGGTGGCGCTCCGGCTGCCGGAGTTGTGCGGACTGCCAGGGGAGATGCTTCCTCTCCCCGTGGAGCTGGACAATCAAAAGTATCAGGATATCCCCTGTTCGCTGGTCAGACTCGAAATCTGCTTCGACGAGGCTCTATTGGCCGTCACGGAGGTCACCCCAACGGAGCGAACTTCCAGTCTGGGCCTTTTCACCTGGGAGGTCTCTTCACCGGGCACGCTCACCGTGGCTGCATCGGATACAAATGGCAACTCCATCGAAATAGGCACCGGCCCAATCGCTCATATCATCTTCCACATATCCGAGGAGGCCCAATTCGGACAGGTCGCTCAGGTGGCAATTCAAGACCTATCCGTCTTGGCCGCCGGCGGAGCACCCGTTCAAACGGAGACAGAGAACGGTTTCGTCGGCGTGTATTGCAGAGCAGATGTCAACCTCGACCGGGGAATCAACGTGCTCGACCTGGTCAGGGCGGTCAACATCATTTTGAACATCGGCGAGCCCCCGACGGAGTACGAGCTGTGGGCCGTCGACTGCGATGACGACGGAAAGATCGATCTGCTCGACGTCGTCGGGATTGCGAACGCCATCCTGGGCATAGCGCCGTGCCAGCCGTAAGGCCAGGGGATGCATCATATAGCCACGGCGCTACGATGAATTGAATCGGGTCGATCCTCAAGAAATAGATTTTTCTCACCTCTCACACATAGCTCCCTAACTGTGAATATTCGCCAGGATGCGCTATCAAGACGGGAAATCTTGCCTTTTGGGGCAAAGGCTCCCCTCCACATCCTCAGCACTCTTTCAGCTCAGGGTGCCCTTGTTCGTCGTGGAGTTCAGGCCCCCCTATTGCAGCCAGCCGTCGGCCTTTTATTGGGGATAGGGGGGTGGCCACCACATCCCATAAGATCCTGCCCCGTTCCGTGGAACCGGGATTCCTTTCCGCAGAATCCGATGGATTCCGACGGAATCTTTCGGATCGGAAACGGATAAGCTCCTGTGTCTGCCAGGCCCACTGGGGGGCAAGAACGGTTCGGACAGAAGGAGATTTTCATTACCGTCCACGAAATTGAAACAATTTGACGCAACTCCCTAAGTCCCATTCTTCAAATATCTTACCAGTCACCCAGTCTCGGCCATCCCTTGTGTCCGTCATCTTAGTTCCATTATCTTCTCTCACCGCAGCAACACCATCTTTCTTGTCTCCGACCACCGAGCACCGTTCACTGACAACCGATAAGAATAGACCCCACTGGAGACTTCGTCCCCTTTCTCATTCCTCCCATCCCAGGTGACCTCATAATACCCCGGTCCCTTATGCTCATCCACCAAAGCTCTCACCTCTTGCCCGAGGATGTTGTAAATCTTCAGGGTGGTGTGGGCGGGCCTCTTGCTTCTTCTTGGAATAAAAAAGGAATATGACGGATTATGAGGGAATAGCAGGGAACGGAATCTTCCCTGATCTTCCCTTCAATTCCCTGAGTTTTCAATCTTCCCTTCAATTCCCTGAGTTTTAGCGTAACAACAGCATTTTTTCCGTCTGGCTCAATCCACCCAACTTTAGGCGATAAAAATAGACTCCGCTAGCCACATCGTTGCCGAAGTGATCCCGCCCGTCCCAGGTGACAGCATAATATCCCGGGTCTTTCTCCTCATCCACCAAAGTTCTCACTTCCTGGCCGAGGAGATTGTAAATCTTAAGCGTAGTGCGTAGAGCGCACTCTCCGCTCTTTGCTCTTTTCTCTGCGCTCTGGGCTCTCTGCTCTGGGCTGGGGATGGTGAAGCGGATGGTGGTGGCGGCATTGAAGGGATTGGGGTAGTTTTGCCTTAGTACAAATTTCTCTGGCAAGTTTGGTCTAATTGGGTTATTCTCTAACCCTGTTGGCGGTACGAATCTCAAAATATAAAGACCATCAAGCCCGTCGGCGACGTAGACATAATCGTCTAAAACATGGACGGCCTCTGCGAAGTCTTCAGTGTCATAATAACCCATCTCTTCTGGATGTGTTGGATCCGAGATGTCAATAATACGCAGCCCGTTAAACCCATCGGCAACATAAGCGTAGTCGCCCGAGATGTGAACATCCCAGGCGAACCCTTCTGTGTCATAGTATCCAACTTCCTTAGGGTTAGCAGGATCTGAGACATCCATGATGCGAAGACCATCGTCCCAATCGGCAACATAGGCGTAGTCGCCTGAAACATAGAGGCCAACTGCCCAATCCTCGGTGTTAACATATCCTATCTCGCTGGGCTTAGCCGGATTCGAGACGTCGATGATGCGAAGACCGCGTTTTCCATCAGCAATGTACGCTAAGTCACCTGAAATATACACGTCTCCTGCATAGCCCCTCGTATCGAAATGTCCCACCTCATTGGGGTTCGTGGGATCGGAGACATCGATGGTGCGCAGGCCATCGTCACTATCGGCAACGTAGGCGTAGTCGCCTGAAAGGTAGAGGCCAACTGCCCGATCCTCAGTGTCAAAATATCCGACTTCATCAGGACTGACTGGATTCGAAACGTTGATGATGCGCAGCCCACCGTAATTATCCGCAACATAAGCATAATCCCCTGAAACCCAGACATCCTCCGCAAAACCATAAGTAACGTAATAGCCCACCTCATTGGGTTTTGCAGGATCAGCAACATCGACTATTCGAAGCCCACCCATATAATCGGCAACATAAGCGTAGTTGCCAGACAAGTAAATACCAGTGGCATAATGTCCGGTATTAAAATATCCCACCTCATAAGGCTCAGACGGATCTGAGACATCGATCGCCCGTAACTCCCCCCAGTCATTGGTGACATAAGCACAGTCTCCTGAAACGTATACGTAGTCCGCATGTATCCCGGTATTACAGTAACCTACCTCCCAGGGTCGAGTAGGATCTGTGATATCAATGATGCGCAGCCCATCATAATCATCGCCAACATAAGCATAATTGCCTGAGACATAAACGCCAATTGCCGCATCTTCTGTATCGAAGCGTCCCACCTCAAGAGGGTTAGTTGGATCTGAGACATCGACGACTCGGAGACCATCTCGTGTGTTGGCAATGTAAACGTAATGGGTTGAAAAGAAGACACTCCAGGGGAGACTTTCTGTGTCGAGACATCCGACCTCCTTGGGG
Organism: bacterium; assembly: GCA_046760705.1. GTDB lineage: Bacteria > JBHIER01 > JBHIER01. The sequence continues at coordinate 1,386 of JBHIER010000152.1, read as the reverse complement.
CTGGTTGGATCTAAGACTTCAATAATTCGCAGCCCATAGCCAAAATCGGCAACATAAGCGTAGTCACCTGAAACGTGGATACCCCAGGCATAACAGTCTCCGTCATAGTATCCAACTTCCTCGGGGTTAGCAGGATCTGAGACATCCATGATACGCAGGCCAAAGTGTGGATCGGCAACGTATGCGTAGTGGCCTGAGACATAGATAGCTCTTGCACCGCCCTCAGTGTCATACGACCCTATTTCGCGAAGGTCGGTCGGATCAGAGACATCGATGATGCGGAGACCGGCCTGTCCATCGGCAGCATAGGCATAGATACCTGAAACCCAGACATCCATTAAGAATCCTCTCGTATAAAAGTGCCCTTCGAGGGTCAGGTTTTGCGGGGTTGTAATATCAAAAATCAACAGGGTATAACCAGCCCCCAAATAGAGGTAGTTACCTTGGACAAAAGGACAGTTGGCTGGGCCATACAACGCCCGGCCAATAAGTTCCACGTTCTGAGCTTGCTGCCCAAAGCCTACAGAACTTAAGTTCAAAAGCAGTGTGGAGATTAAAACATCTCTTTTCATATTTCAGACTCTCTCCTTTTTGATGTTTGGGGTTTGTACAGGGGCTGCTGATATTTCCATCAACAGCCCCTTGTGATTTGTTTTTCTCACAACCATCTATTCCCCCCTCACGGCCTCGGTCCACATTTAAAACCGAAATCCTGCCGCCACACAAAACCGCCATAGTCATAGGAGTGTCCCAATCAACGAAAAGTTTCATGTAAGCGCCTGCATTAGGTTGTCCCCAATTCTTCACATAACCGTGGACCTTACGTTTCACCGCCGAGAGGTTGGCACCGGAATCCTCTGGTTGTGAAATTTTACCCGATAGGCCAATCGGGCATAAATTTTCTTTGCTACGACCCAAACCAAGAAAAATTGTAGCGAGAAAACACAAGATTAACAACCCGAAAATTACAGTGAGTTTTCTCATCGCTTAGTTGCTCCATATTGTACCATGAAACATCAAACGTTAGATGTCAAGCACACAATTGACATCAGCGGATTTAGATCTATGTAACCAACTTCATCTGCCTGGGGATCCTCGAAGCACCTACCCTCCTTTCTTGCCCGGATTGTTCCAGACTCGGTTTGATTGATTTCATCCTAAGTTCATGCCTTAAAAAAATAAGTTATATAGGCTGGTAAGGTAAATTCAAGGCATCATATATTTCCTTATGGAACACCTCAGCCTGGCAAGACTTTCTTATATGGATTACCTTACCATCTTTTCTCTTCATCGTCGTTGTTATTCTTACCTGAGTAGATAAGAGATTGCGAATCCTTTCCCACTCATGAGGACAGATATCCTGGATCATCTCCTTAAGGGTTTTGG
>JBHIER010000151.1:0-7592 GCA_046760705.1 bacterium | reverse complement strand
ACACCAAACAGGAGCTGGCCCATTACGCCAAGGCCTGCGTGGACTTGATCTACAACTTTCCCTTTGGCTGGTCGGAGCTGGAGGGCGTTGCCAACCGGACCGATTACGATCTGAGACAGCACGCCCAGTACAGCGGCAAAGACCTCACCTTTTTCGATCAGGAGACCAACGAGCACGTGGTTCCCTACGTGATCGAGCCCTCGGCCGGTGTTGATCGGTCCATGTTGGCCTTTCTGTGCGACGCCTACGACGAGGAGCCGGAGCGCGTGGTTCTGAGGCTCCACCCCCGCCTGGCCCCCATTAAGGCCGCCATCTTCCCCCTCGTCAAGCGGGACGGTATGCCGGAGAGAGCCAGGGAGATCGAACGGATGCTCCGACCTTTCTTCAACGTCTTTTACGACGAGAGCGGCTCCGTAGGACGGCGCTATCGCCGCCAGGACGAGGCTGGTACCCCCTTCTGTGTGACCGTCGATTCGCAAACTGCTGAGGATGATACCGTCACCCTGCGCGATCGGGACACCATGGAGCAGGTGCGAGTGCCCATCGCCGGGCTGTGCCAGACCCTCATGGAACGGCTCAATCCCCCTCCTGTCAGCAACTGCGGGGAGTCTTAGAGGACAAGTTTTTTTGCATTCTTGCGATTTTCAATTGGATACTGAAGATGAAGGGAGTCGTGCTCGCCGGAGGATTGGGCTCGCGGCTCGATCCCCTCACCCGGATTACGAACAAACATCTTCTGCCGGTCTACGATAGACCGATGATCTATTATCCCATTCAGACCCTGGTCGATGCTGGGATCACCGAGATTCTCATCGTCACTGGCGGGAACTGGGCAGGGGATTTTCTGCGGTTGCTGGGAAACGGGAAGGAGTTCGGGCTCAAACACCTCGACTACACGTATCAGGAGGGGGAGAAGGGGATTGCCGACGCCCTGGCTCTGGCCGAGCATTTTGCAGACGAAGGGCTCATCACCGTCATTCTCGGCGACAACATCATCGATGGTACCATTCGACCCTTTGTGGACGATTTCGAAAGCCAGGGGCGCGGGGCAAAGATCGTATTGAAGGAGATCGAACGGCCCGAACGGTTCGGCGTGGCCCAGTTCGATGGCAAACGGTTAATCGGAATTTTAGAGAAACCGACTACTCCACCTTCGAGGTACGCCGTTACGGGGATATACATGTACGATGCCGATGTCTTTGATATCATCAGAGGCTTGGTCCCCTCGGAGCGGGACCAGTTGGAGATCACCGACGTGAATAACACCTACATAGAGAGAGGTACTTTGACCTACGACATCTTTGAAGGGTGGTGGACCGACGCCGGCACCTTCGAATCCCTCTTCAGGGCCAGCGAGCGGATCGCTCAAAGGCACGTCTCCCCCAAATTGGCGTCCGCGTAGTTCTTTGTTCAACTCTACCGAGGGGGCGCTTCTTGAAAACCCTGTTCTCTCTTCTCTCTTCCATCCTGTTCGTTCCATTCATCTTCACCACCGCCCTGGGGCAGTCGTACAATGTTCCGGCCGACGACTGGTCCTACGATTTCCTCGAGCGCATGGAGACGAAAGGGGTGCTGAAGAGAGTCTTCGATGAGACCCGACCAATGCCCAGGGAGGAGATGGCCAGAGCCATTCAACAGGTGATCGAGGCCGCCGAGGGCGGCGACACCCGGATAACCTCAGTCGATAGAGCGGAGCTCGAATGGCTCAAGCGGGAGTTCTGGAACGAGTTGAAAAGATTGGGAGTTGAGCCTGGAGTTCAGGAAGAGAGGCATCTGTACAAGTGGGAGGAGAAAGAGAATCATCTCATCGCAGATGTGCTCTTCTTCCAACGGGCCACATTCCGCCACTCCCAGGGGCGGACGGATCGGTTTCTGGAGACCTCAGGCGGAGGGGTGCTTCGGGGAGGATTGAGGGATGAGCTCTTCTTCTCAGCGCAGTTCCGACAGGCCCAGGTCAACTCCAACAAGAGCGATCTCAGAAAGGAGGATATCGACCGCAAGGGCTATTTCAGCCCGAGGGGTGACTACGGATACTACGACGTCACCAATGGGTACGGTCTCTTGAAACTTCCCTGGTTCGAGTTTGAAGTGGGCAAAGAGGCCCTCTCCTGGGGCCCGGGCGTTCGGGGCAACCTCTCCTTATCTATGAACGGACCACCCTTTGACTTCATCGCCTTCCGAGCCCGGTACGGCGCGATCAAATACACCCACGTGACCGGCTTTCTCAAGAGCGACGTCATCGACTCCCTCACATCGTACAGAACCACTGATGGCTTCGAGCGCGAGAACTATTCGAACAAATACCTGGCCTCTCATCGGCTCGAAATCACACTTCCCTGGGGGATCGACATCGGGGCCAATGAGGCCATCATCTACGGCGAACGCGGCCTGGACGTCGCCTATCTCAACCCCTTCATGTTCTTCTGGTCGGCCCAGCACCACTGGGGGGACCGGGACAACGAGACGATGGGGGCGGATATTGAGATTCATGCCATCGACGGCTACAGCTTCTACGGAGCGCTCTTTGTGGACGAATTGTATCTGAGGGGATTCTTCAACGGCGATCCGAGAAACAAGATCGGATTCCTGCTGGGCACATATATTGTTGATCCATTATCTCTGGAGAATCTTGATCTTCGTTTCGAATACGCTAAGGTCATGCCGGCTGTCTACAGCCACAAGTTTCCTATCAACACCTACATCCATTACGATGAAGTGCTCGGCCACTGGCTGGGTGAAAATGGGGATGATCTCTATTTCGAGGGCCGGTACAGAACCTCCAGGGAGTTACAATTTCAACTATTTGCCGGGCGGACGAGGAGCGGTGAACCTGCTCCGCAGCCCGAGGCCCATTACGACCCCAATCGATTTCCCTTTCTGTTCGGAACCGTCGAACGGACGAACTACTTCGGGTGCCGGATCTATTACCAACCCGCCCACAAACTCCGCTTCGTCTTTGACTATACCTATCGGGCTATCGAGAACGACAACCAAAACCCCGGGGCTGATCGAAGAGAGAATGAACTCACGGTGAGGCTGAATTTAGATTACTGAACTCACCGTCCACCCGGTGGTATCTCCTCCGGCTTCCCCTTAGACCTTGGACAACTCGAACTCCCAAAAACTCGGCACAAATTCTGAGGAGAGCCCCTTTGGTAAAGGCTAGAACAAAATCGACAGATGGCGAAAAAATGGTTGACTTTTGTCAAAATCTTTTGTATTATTGGATTGATGTGAATCATCCGGGACTTCTCTCAGATCGTTGTAGTCCGTTGTGGCGCTCTTCGCCACTGTGCACGGAGGTTTCGGTGCAAGAGATGCATAGTTTTGAGAACATAGTTGTGCCTGCTCGAAAGGCCAAACTGTTAGAGCGAATGCAGCAGGCTCTCCGGCCCCGTCATTACAGCCGCCGGACCGATTGCGAGCAGTCAAAGCTATTCATGAAAAAGACATTTTGGGGGGCTGGGGTCGCGTCCAGATGCCCGATCCACTCGACCGTAAACAGTTGCTTGGGCACAAAGATGTCAAGACAACGATGGTATACACCCATGTGCTGAATCAGGGTCCAATGGCCGTGCGAAGCCCGATGGACGAGATCTGAGGGGTTTTTATGCTGGTCAGTATAAAACCCGGCAAGAAAGGAGCAGGAACCCATGAGACATTGTAGGCTAAAAAGTAAGCAAGCTTCCCTGGCAAATAAATCGGCGACTGAATTAAGAACCACGGAAGGTATATATAGGGTAACGATATCTGATTCGAATTGGCATGTCATCAAAGTTCATTGCCAGTTTGTACTGACAGACAGCATCCTATATATGAGCAATAACGGAGCTGACCATCTACCAGATGGTTACGCCCATTACGTTCGCAACCTATTGGTAACCAATGCCGTTGGGGATACCGTCCGTTTTGAAAAGCTAAGCGCGGCGAAATGGATAATAAGATGGCTTTGAAACTAGATAATCACTCTCCATTACGAAAATCTGTTAGAACACGACAAAACACACTTGCCGGTGGGGAATGATGAAGCTCCCTATGTAAGAGGAGACTGTATTTTCCTGACTGGAAGAGCCATTTTTGTTATCACGAATGATATGAAAAATATACGTGTGGGCTTCAATATACCTCATAGTTGGCGAGTGTCGACACCCTGGCGGAATATTAATAATCAAGCCAACGTGTTTATCGTGAATGACGAAGATGAATTGACCGAAGCATTGCTTCTATGTAGCCCTCCCCTGGAAAAATCAATATTTGTAGGTGATAGTGAGATAATCCTTGCAATTGGGGGTATGCTCAAGGAATCGATACAAACAATACTCAATACCGTGGCGAAACTGACCAGGGCTTATTTTCAGTTATTTGGAGGACTACCAGCCAGGCGAGTCTTGATGGTGTTTAATTCCAATACAAAAGAAAATTCATGGGACGGAGGCGTTTTCGGTTGCAGCGTCAGCATTTTAATGGGTAATGTGCCTGAGGGAGTCAACAAAAACGTATGGGCACCATTTATGGCCCATGAGATATTTCATATTTGAAATGGTTCGGCGATGCAACCCCAGCAACAAGAATATTGGTTTAGTGAAGGCTTTACAGGATATTTTGCATTTGTAATTTCTGTTGGTCTCGGACTCATAAGTGAGAAAGATTTCTTCCAAAATCTTGAGCGCACGTATTCGCCAAACCGGAGATTATCATGGAGGATTTTTAATTGCAACAGCTCTGGATATCAGTATACGTAGAATAACGAAAAACGCGAGTAGTCTGGATGATGTAATGCATCAGATGTATTTGGAGTATGGCAGGTTGGGCAATTTATACAAATTACAAGGTATCATAGACATAGTCAATAACGTAAGTGGTAGTGACTGTTTGACTTTTTTCGCTCGATACGTAGAGGGCATTGAAGAAATACCGTTACGCAAGTATCTCGAGTATTGTGGCTTAGAAATATCGAAAGAAGTTGTTGAGTTATTGCCGAGTCGCTCCTAGTTCACAAATTACTACGTATCAATTCGCTTAGATATGGTCAATATGGTTTAACCATTTATCATACTTGGGACATACGATTTCATGATGGTGATGCTATGATCGAATTTGCCGGACAACCTATTCATAGTTTTAGGGATTTGCAGATTGCCGCCAAGAATTTGAAACCTCATGACGAGGTTTCATTGACACTATTGAGGAGTGGCAAGAAGATTACTCTAAAAATCAAACTTGGAGGAGCTCTTGAGAAACCAACCTTCGGGCTGAGTGTCGCCTAACAATGTTTCCAGCCGACAGCGGGGCTGTGATTTTCTGTGTTAGTTCAGTGCTTTTTCGAAGGTTCATTTCTGTCACCGTGACATGTGTCCTGAAATCCCGCTGCGGCTGAAACTCGTGTTAGGCAGGTAGATGCGTAATGCTTCCATAAGTTGTGCTAGAATGGGATAAGGTAATCCTCTCTCATGCAGTCGGTGATTCCACAATGCCCACTATCAAACATATAGGGCCATATCGCTTCTTTTTTGTATCGCTGGACTATGGCGAGCCACCCCATATTCATGTCCAGCGTGAGAGAATGGTGGCGAAGTTCTGGCTGGATCCGGTCGCCTTACAAAAGGCTGGTGGGTTCAAGCCGAAAGAACTGAACAGGATTGCTAAACTTGTGCAGGAACATCAACCTGAATTCTTGGAGCGCTGGTATGAGTTCTTTGGTCGTTGAAGTACAAGAAGCTCGAGCGCGGCATGTTGAGATCAATGCGGAGACGCTCACCGTCGAATTGGTGGACGGGCGGGTGATCAGTGTGCCGCTGGCATGGTATCCGCGCTTATGGTACGGGACACCGGAAGAGCGAGCCCGAGTGGAGATCATTGGGGATGGACAGATTCTGCACTGGCCGGAGCTAGATGAAGATTTGAGTGTAAGTGGCATTTTGGCCGGCAGGCGGTCTGGCGAAACACCAGAATCGTTGAAGCAGTGGTTAGCGGCTCGCGGCAAGTAGAAGAACAGAAGCCGGTAGCGCAAGAGACTATGCTTGGCGCTTTCACGTGATGACCCGACTACCTGCCTAATACCGGCTGCAGCGGACAGCGGCTTCGCCGCTCGCGACCGCGGGCGCGATTTGCAAATTGGGTAGCGGGTTGGCTGTGGTGGTTTCGCTGTCACGCCGCTGCCGCTGAGCCACACGTTAGGGGTAATTGGAGTAGCAGTCATGAAAGTGATCAACGTTCACGAGCGAAAGTTAAATGTGTCTCCGACTGAAATCGGAACACTCATTGATTCTTTGGCTTCAGACAACGACCTGCTCTGGCCTCAGCACTCATGGCTGCGCGAAGCCTACAATTCCGGTCGGTCCATTCGCTTCAGGTTTCTTGGGCCAATCCACCGCTGGTCGCTCTGGGTGAAGATACTTCGATGGATCATTTCTGGAGGTAGGGCGCATGAACAGGTTCTGCCCAACAAGTCGCTCCACGCAGACGCCGGCTAAGCTGGCGCCGGTTAGCTCTATCTTCAGGCAGACTCAAATGGAGGGAGAGTTGTAGGAACACACCATGATTGGCGAACGAATCCTCGATGGGCAACGGATTCCGACGGACAGGTCCATTGCTGCTATCCTTGGGAGACGAGAGGGTCTGTGGGCCGATCTGCGCGAATACCTCGCGGATTCCTATGAGCACAGTCCCGAGATGAGCTTCGACGGTCCCAAGTATGGGTGGGCCATACGCTACCGTAAGAGTGGTAAGACACTTGTCACATTGTATCCCGAACGTGGGTCTTTCACAGTCCTCGTGGTCCTTGGTGGCAACGAGGTGGAGAAAGCCCAGCAGACTGCTGGTGACTTGAGCAAGCGCGTGCGTGATGTGATGGAGAAGGCCGAACCTCGCCGCGATGGGCGCTGGCTCTGGATCAGACCCGTGACCAAGGGTGACATCGAGTCGGTCAAAACCCTCTTGTGCGCAAAGCGCCGGCCGAAGGCCTGGGTGTAGCGGGGATAGAACGTGTCTGTCTTCGACATGCTGTCCAACGACGAAACGTTAGACCCCGCGTAGGGAGGGTCAAATGGACTTGTATTCTTGCTGGTTTTTCTATATTAATTTGGGGATTATCTTGGTCTGTATTTCACTTTTGGACAATTCTATTAGCCGTTCCAGGTGTAGTAGCAATCTATACATTGTTTAAATGGCTAAGAGAATTCGAACAAACAGGAAAGTTGCCATTAAGAGTTGCTGAATATTGGAGTAATCGAGTAGCTAAACGAATAAGTGCTCAAAAGTCAAGTATAAGCAGCTAACAAAAGTTTGGTGCGGACTGCGCTAGCCTCAGAGGTTTTGCAATGGCTGGTGGTAGTAGCGAAGAATCATGGTATTGCTGAAGGCCGTAAAGGAAAAGGCGCGCAGCCGGACAAACTTGTCGTTATCGCGCCAAGATAAGCTTGGTCTATCTAACGGGGTGAAAGTCCCCGTCGGGTAAGGGGGAGCCACCCACCCGTATCGAGATCATTCGCTTTGGCAAGGATGTGAAGGTCCGCCGGAGTCATCAGGCGGTGGCACGCAGGAAGAGATACGTCGAAGAACTTGGGAGGCCCCGTAGGCTCCTGCGAGTGGGA
>JBHIER010000150.1:0-7655 GCA_046760705.1 bacterium | reverse complement strand
CCGGGATTATCGACTCCTATCGGCAGGGCGAAAGAGTTTTTGGGACCCGGTGTCACTTTCGGCCGACCGATCTGCAGGCCTGCACCGTCGGCGGCTTTTGCCGACCGCAGGCCAGGCCAGTTCTGGCTTACATCCCCGTACAGAACTGCCTCATAATCGGAAGTCTCATTGTAGGTTAAGTCTGTGAAGCAGCGCTCCGTCGGTTGGAAGTGCCACGTGCCGATTTGGCCAGGGAGGAGAGGTGACCCACCGGAGGCATCAGACACCACGTACTGGAGAATGATGGAAGCATCGTAAGGGCTAATGGTCCCATCGCCACTCACGTCAGCGGCGACGGAATCACAAGCACTGAAAGGCAGAAGATGAACCACATGCCGGGAGATGAGGGCTGCATCATAAGAGCTGATGACCCTCTGACCAGAGGTCAGCGGTGCTGCCCGGATGGGAGAGACGCAATAATCTCCTCCTGCATAAAGGTCCGAAAAAGAGTATTCGCCGTCGGAGTCTGTCTCCGTCTCATCCCAGATGAGACCGAAGAGTTGCAGTTGAAGCACAACGCCGCCGACGGATTGCTCGGAGTCGCAGTAGCGGACCGTTCCGGAGATGCTTTTCCCCTGAATACGAAGATGGCCGTCTGTCCTATAAGTTTTCGGGGAACCCTCGTTGAATATGGCATCCGGGATGCTGATGATGGTCTCCGTTCCCGGGGCCACCTCCTTGTTGACATAAAACTCGATCCTGGCCAGAGGTATATCCTCGAATCCACCGTGGCTGAGGGGAGCAGCACCGGTCATCCCAATACTCACCAGCCCGGTGGCCTCATCGATCCGGGAGCTGATCGTTCCCCAGTCTTCGGTTACCAGTCCCTCGCTGGAGACGAGGAGGGCTGAGAGGAGGGATGGATCGTAATTGAGCTGGAGGTCACATGCATAAATGTGCAGTGAATCGAGGCGGTCGCCGCTGAAAGAGTCGATGACCACGGACAGACCGATGGTTGCCCCAGGACCGGCCTTCTGGTCGGGTATGACCACGTGTATCCAGGGGGCTTCGGAGGGCTCAACAGCTCCAGGATAGTTCCCGCTCACATCGCCGTAAACGAAAGCTTCGTAATTCTGATAGGTCTGATCGGAGGGCAGATCTTCATAGCAACTGCCTTGGGGGGTAAATGCCCATACTCCGGCACGTCCCTGGCTCCTTTCGCCGACTGCATATTGGGAGATGAGGAGGGCGTCGTCGAAGTCGATCGTACCGTCTCCGTTCACATCTGCCGCGCTGGTGCCGCAGTCGTCCAGTTCGTAGGTGCCGGCCTGGCGGCGGAGGATGAGAGAGGCATCGAAGGAGGTGACGACATGTTTCGGGACTCCGCTTTTTGAAATGGTGACCACACAGTAATCGCCGCCCCGGTCAAGACCGTGAAATCCGTACCAGCCGGTCTCATCCGTTGAGGCGGTCAAAGAGGCATCGCCGGCCAGGGAGAGCAGGACATCAGGCACCTCAACCTCCGTCGAACAGTAGGAGACTGTGCCGGAAATGGTGTGCTTCAACACCTGGAAGAAGCCATCCCTGGTTTCGGCCCAGGGTGTACCCTCATTAAAGATCATCGTAGTCATAGTCAGGGGGCTTGTAGCCCCGGAAGGGGCTTTCGAATCGACGCAAGAGTGGATGATCACCAGCGGGGCTGGTGAACCTCCGCACCAGGGGAGCGGAAAAGTCCCCGCTTTGGCTATATAGAGGTGACCATTATCGTTGTCGATGTCAGACACCAGAGGGCCCCACCCCTCAGTGACAAGTCCGGTGTCTGACACAGCGGTGACTCGCAAAAGAGAGGGATCATAGTCTATCCGAGCCTGGTACGATAAGATGTCCAATGAGTCCAAACAAGTATAGGTGATGGGTGAGGCGAACATGTAGACGAAAAAATCTGAGCCGGCGGCCGCACCGGTGTGAGGGAGGCTGACGCTCACTTCGGGAACGCCGGTATCGGGGATACCCGGCCAATTCTGAGTCACATCCCCGTATATGATACCTCGAAAGATTTGGTCTGTCTGGTCAGACTGAAGGTCTGGATAGCAAAATTCTTCAGGCAGAAATGTCCACCTACCAGTCAACCCCTCGAGCTCCTGGCCCACCACATATCGCAGAATGGTTGATACGTCGAAGCTGCCGACCTGGTCATTGCCAGTGACGTCTGCAGCCACCGAATCACAGGAGCTGAGGGGATACTGCCCCAGCATGCTCCTCAGGATCAGGGAGGCATCAAAGGAGGTGATGACCTGCCGGGGAGCTCCGGCCATGTGAGGTTCTACGCAGAAGTTCCGACTCTGGCGAAGGCGGTCGAACCTAAATGTTCCCTCCTCATCAGTGATCACTGTGTCAACGGCGTTGCCGGAGAGATCTAAGGTGACTCCTGGGATCGGCTCAAGGTTGTCGCAATAGATCGCCCGACCGGATATGGAGTGGAAGGGGAGATCGGTAAAATACCAAATGGTTCCCTTCTCCCCAACAGCCCACCCTTCGAACGGGCTCACAAAGTCCACGGCCGTGAACCCCTCCTTTGAGGCCACAGGGGTGGTACCCCACTGGCCCCCTCCATTGGTCGTATGAAAGATCACCACCGATCCGTCGGTCTTGGACCGGCCCACGACCCATCCTGTCTGGGAAGTGGGGAATGCGATCGGTCCGAAAATGTAGGATGGGTCAGGTCGGACGATGGTCCAGTTCTGGCCGCCGTTAACTGTTTTGATGAGGCCATCGAATTTTCCTGACACCCATGCCGTTTCGGAGTTGACAGCCTGGATGTGGGTCAGCTCTTCCGTAGTTCCGGAGCGCTGTTCGACCCATCTCTGGCCTCCATCTGATGTGTGCAGGATAGTTCCCCCCACTCCCACAGCCCAGCCGTTGGACCTGTCGGCGAAACAGACATCCTGTAAGGGGCCGCCCATGGGGACCTGGGCCCTAACTCGCCACTCTGGGCCGTGCCAGATTGATCCCAGGCCGGAGTGTTCGCCAACGACCCAGATGTTCTCCTGGTCGATGTAGTCCAGGCCTCTGAAGGTGCCGGCCGGTGCCTGGACAGACGACCAGCTCACCCCACCCTCTTCGGTCTCAACCATCCCCCCTTCGAAAGTAACAACCCATCCATTTTGAAGGTCGATGAAATCTACACCCATGAGAAGGGCGTCCAGGCCGCATCGTTGGGCCACCCATCGCTCACCACCGTCCGTAGTGCGAAGAATAGTACCACTCCACCCGCAGGCCCAGCCGTTTTTGGAGTCGACGAAAGAGACGTCCGTCAAATTGGCGTTAGGGCCGTCCATAACGTAACGCCAGGAGGCTCCGCCGTCGCCGGTCCGAAGGAGGACGCCACCTGCTCCGAAGATCAAGCCCCGGTCTCGATCGAAGAAATGGACCCCATACAGGGTCGCACTGGCTGGTGCTGGAATTGGCACCCATGGCTTGCCCCCCTCCTCGGTGAACAGAACGGTGCCTCCTGAGCCTACGGCCCATCCCGCCTTTTCGTCCGTAAAGAAGAGGCCGTTGAGCGGTGGGCCGCTCCATTGAACCCCCCAGGTGCTCCCCCCGTCTTCGGTGGAAAGAATGGTTCCGCTCTTTCCAGCGATCCATCCAGTTTCCTCGTCAATGAAAAAGATGTCGCAAAGATCCTCGGACGTGGGGCTTTCAACAGTCGTCCACTCGCTGCCCCCGTCAGTGGTGTGGTAGATGGCACCGTTGCTTCCTACGGCCCATCCTTCCCTGACCGTTTGAAAGGTGACGGCCCTGAGTCGCGACCCGTAATGGACCCCAGCTCCTTGCCACAACTCTCCCCCGTTTGAGGTGTAGAGTATGGTGTAGTCGCCGACGGCCCAACCGACCGTGTCGTTGACAAAATAGACATCTTTCAATCGGGCATCGGTCCCGCTGGCCTGAGGAACCCAGGAATCACCGCCGTCGGAGCTAAAAGCAATCCCCCCATTGCTCCCAACAATCCAGCCGCGAAGCGCATCGGTGAAGTGAACTGCCTCGTTGATGTTGGTCAATCCAATCTCCTGTTCCGTCCAGGTCGTGCCCCCGTCGATCGTCTTCAGAATGGTGGAACCGAAATGGAAGCGACCGTATTGGCTGTACCCCACAACCCAACCGGTCTGTCCGTTCTCTAAGAAGGAGACGTCCCGAATCACGTCGATGTCGTAGGGCACAAAACGCTGGAGAATCCACTCCCCATCCGATGCCCCAGCACCTTCAACTCCGAGAAGTAGAACGATGCCCAAAAGAGCAATCAATCTGAAATTGTGCGATGAAATAGACGCCATAGTTCTTTACTCCTTCCTGCAGAGACTTTTTGCCGAAGCATAAGTACGCAATTTACGTGCCTTTGCATATACTCTGAATCAAGACTCGCAGTCAAAATGTAACTTCTTGTTGAACAGTTGTTTATATTTCCGACTTCACAACAGCGCTCAGAACGTGGCTTTCATCAGTGGTTGCATTGCGCAATATTTTCATGGGAGAAACGCAAAACGTGCATCGTTGATCCAAGCTGCAAGGGAGGATTCAAAATCTGACCGTGAATGTGAGGTAGAAGGAATCTGATGTCACTGCAGGCATCAAGGAGCTGGCCTCTGGCTCTGCTCCCCTTCCCTTTTCGGAGGCCGGCTGGATGAGGGCAGCATCTATATGGGAGTAGATCCATACGCCTCCAGTCAAGAGGAGGAAGGAATTCCTCAGTTTATGGTAGGAGTTGTATCGGTCGTACGTCGACTCGATGAGGTCAGGGTCCGTAGCCTGTAGGTACTCGTCGTGAGCCCGGTCCATTTTGAAGTGGGCGTACAAGAGTGTGCTTATATTGATGGTCTGAACAGCAAAGATAACGATGGCTTTTCTCTTTTGGCCCTTGTAGAGCTGCCCCCAGCCCGGCAGCAGAAGTGACCTCCAGGCACCTCCCAACCGTCTGTCCTCTTGGGGGGGCTGCAAAATTGGCCTCAGCGTCTCCTTTTCCTTTTTGGCCTCGAGGGCCGATCTTACCTCGTTGAAAACAGCAATAATTTTGGGAGATACGAGGACAGGATCGAGAGTGAGAGTAGGGTCAAGTTCGAGTGCGGCCTGGAAGGCTCCTCTGGCCTCTTCATTCTTTCCCAACGCAATCTGGGCAAAGGCGAGGTAGGTGTAAATCTCGACCCGGGCCTCGGAGGAGGGAGGTGGTTCAACCTGAAGGGCCTGAGTGGCCAACGACACCACCTCAGGGAAATGAAATCGATTATACGCCTCTTTTATCCTGTCGATGCTGGGGCCTTCCTCTCTTTGAGCTTGAGTTTTGCCCCAGGCAAAAAGCACCAGAAAAATAGGCAGGAGAAGAACCGCTCTCTTCAGCTTCGTCGGATATGGCAGTGGGGCTCGGCCGGGCAAGGGCGGATGGTGCACTTTTTGCACTATTCTCTTCCAAGCTTGGTGAGGTCTTGATCCACCCTCAATGTCTCACCCGCAACGATCACCACCCTCTTCTCTAAGATAGCAAAGTTTGGATTTTCCAGACGGAGGATGTGGCTGCCGGCACTCAGCATGAGCGGTCTATAAAAAGGGGTTGTCTCCAGTGAGTCACCGTCGACGAAGACTGCGGCCCATGGGCGCGCCTTGACCTCGAGGAACCCGACGATGTCAAAGAGAGAGACTTCAATCCGTCTCCTTTCGTCGGGCCCGATGTCGACGGTCTCAAAATACGGGGGGAAGTCCGGATTGACGAGGGCGACTTTATGGGTGCCGGTCTGTAAAGAGATCCCTTCTCGGAGCGGAGTGGTGTCGATGTGTCGATCATCAACATAGACGTGAGCCCAGGGGAGGCAGTTGATCTCCAGAATCCCGTATTGGGCCTCCGAAGGTGGAGTCTCTACGAAGGAGCCTCTTGCCTTCTCACCCCTCAGATCGGGCTCTCCCCGATCTGGGCCCGAGTGGGAGGTCGCTCTCTTCGATCCCACCGGTTCCGTCGCCTCTCTTGCAGGAGGGTTCTCTTCTTCGGCACTCTGAGCCAGGGGGGGCAGAGAATCGGCAGGAAGTTCCTCATCTCCTGCGCTCTGAGCCAGAGGGGCCAGAGAATCGGGGGTTTCGGTCTGCTCCATGGGGACCTCGATCTCCGCCCCGGAGAAAGGAACAGTCCCCACCGTTGTATCGTTCGCACCTTTGAGCAGCAGGATGTACCCGGCCCCGATCAGGATTACAAAAGAGATGAAGGCAACTCCCATCAGGGCGCGACGCTTGGTTCTCGCCGGTTTTGCTCTTGGCAGCATCACACCGGGCGAGACTCTCTGGGGGGCGGCGATGTATGCGGTCAACCTCTCCTTGGAGAGGAGGCGTCCGGGGAGGGTCGAGCAGCGCTCCAGATCTTGCAACGCCTCATCGCAGCTCTGATACCGTTTCGAGACGGGCCTCTTGATCATCCGGTCGAAAACCTCGGCCACATCTTTGGGAATGTCCTTCCGGAGGTCCATCATCCTTGGAGGCTCTTCTGTCAGGAGTTTTGTAATGCAAGCTGAAAAGGAGTCGCCGTCGTAGGCTCTCTTGCCGGCCAGCATTTCGTAGAAAGTCAACCCCAGGGAGAAGATGTCCGAGCGGCCGTCGATCTCTTCGCCGCTGGCCTGTTCTGGGGACATGTAGGCCGGAGTTCCCACCACACCGTCCTGGGCCGTAATGGACGGGTAGTCGCTGATGAGGGCCAGGCCGAAGTCGGCTATTTTGACGGTTCCTTCAGAGGAGATGAGGATGTTGGCCGGTTTCATGTCGCGATGAAACACCCCCTTTGAGTGGGCGTAGGCCAGGCCCCTCAGGGCGTCGCGCAGAATGGTGGCCGCAACCTCAAGGGGTAGGGGCCCCTCTCTGTCCAGAATGGTTTTCAGACTGACGCCCTCCACATACTCCATGGCGATGTAGTAGGTATCCTCCCACCGTCCATAGTCGTAAATGTCCACAACGTGTTCGTGTTTGATGCGGGCGGCTGCTTTGGCCTCACGCTCGAACCTTTTGACAATATCCTCTTCTCGAGTCAGGTGTGGATGGAGCTGCTTCAGCAGAACCAACCGATCCAGACTTCTCTGGAAAGCCTTGTAGACAGAGGTGGTACTGCTTCGAGAGATCTCCTCCAACAGTTCAAACTGTCCGATCCGGGCCGTCATCATTCCCACTCTCGCAGTCTATAATGGAGCCAGCGAAGGGAACACCCAACCGTTTGGCCGCCTTGGTCTTGTTTCCGTCGCATTCCTCCAGAACTTTCATCACGAAATTTCTTTCCACCTCTCGCAATGTCTTCGCCCCACCCATCAAGTCGACCGCCTTAGGGATGTACAGATCTCCGGTCGTGAGGGTCTTCCCTCTGGCCAATACAGTGGCCCGTTCGATAGTATTCTCCAGCTCTCTGACATTGCCCGGCCAATGGTAGCTCATGAGGGCATCCATCGCTTTGGGTGCGATCCCTTCGATGGGCTTGGCGCTCTTTTGACGATGCTTCTCCAGAAAGTGCCGGACCAGGAGGGGGATGTCCTCCTTTCGTTCCCTCAGAGAAGGCATGTGGATGGAGATGACATTCAACCGGTAGTACAGGTCTTCTCGGAACCGCCCTTTTTTGACCTCTTCGGCCAGATCCCTGTTGGAGGCTGAGATGATGCGGACAT
>JBHIER010000149.1:0-7657 GCA_046760705.1 bacterium | reverse complement strand
TTGTCCGCGCACGGTGGACCAAGCTCGAGGGCTCGACAGCTTTTTGGAGGGGAACAGCACCGGACTGGATGTGGTTTTCAGCATCGAGTTAGAGGCTGAGCGAGTTATCGAACGTCTGTCCAATCGCTGGCTGTGCAGAGACTGCGGCCGCGATCATAATCTGCTCAGCACTCCTCCCCGGCTGGCCGGCCGGTGTGACCGCTGCAAAGGTGAGTTATACCAACGCGAGGATGACAGAGCGGAGACGATCGCCCATCGGATGAAGGTCTACGAGGCCCAGACCGCCCCCTTAAAAGCCTATTATGCCAGGGCCGGGCTGTTGCAGAAGGTCGATGGGAGCAGAAGGGTCGAGGAGGTCTTCGGACAGATTGCCTCGCATCTGAATTGTGCCGGCGGATGATTGTTCTGAAATCGGAAGAGGAGATCGAGTCGATTCGTGAGTGCTGCCGGATCGTCTCTCAAACCCTAAAACTGATCGGTGAGAATATCAGAGCGGGAACGAAGACGAAAGATCTGAACGCCATGGCTGAGAAGTTCATTGTCAGTGAGGGTGGCCGGCCGGCCTTCAAGGGCTTTCGCGGCTTTCCCTGCGCCATCTGTGTGTCTGTCGATGATGAGGTGGTGCACGGTATTCCAGGGGAACGGAGACTGCAGGAGGGACAGTTGGTCAGCGTCGATGTGGGCGTCAAAAAAGCCGGCTACTACGGTGATAGCGCCGTGACCTTCTGCGTTGGACGCGTCTCCCAGGAGAAAAGAGATCTGGTCACCGTCACCCGGGAGGCACTGTACGAGGGGATCGCTCAGGTGAGCGAAGGGAACAGGTTGTCCAATGTCTCATGGGCCATCCAGCGATATGTGGAGCGTCACGGATACGCGGTGGTCAGGGCTCTGGTGGGCCACGGCATTGGGAAAAAGATGCACGAAGAACCGCAGGTACCAAACTTCGGAGAGCCAGGCTCCGGTCCTCTGCTAAAGAGGGGCATGGTGCTGGCCATCGAGCCCATGGTCAATGCTGGCGGCACCGAAGTGGAGACCCGGAATGATGACTGGACGGTGGTGACCAAGGACGGTTCCCCCTCCGCCCACTTTGAACACACTGTGGCCATCACCGGTGAGGGGCCACTCATTCTGACCGAATTCGCCAGGGAAGTCCTCTGTTAGAGGACTCAAGCAGAGAGCTTATGCCGAAGGAAGCAGGGATTCAAGTCGAGGGTACGGTCATCGAGTCGTTGCCCAACGCCACCTTTCGAGTGGAACTGGAGAGCGGTCACCGAGTGTTGGCTCACGTCTCGGGTAAGATGCGGATGCATTTCATTAAGATCCTTCCGGGAGATAAGGTGACGATCGAACTTTCTCCCTACGACTTGAGTAGAGGGAGGATCATCTACCGATACAAATAGAGGCGATATGAGAGTTAAAGCGTCTGTGAAGAAGATATGCGACCATTGTAAGATCGTCCGCCGCAAAGGTGTGGTTCGTGTCATCTGTAAGAACCCCCGGCACAAGCAGCGGCAGGGATAAGGACTGGCAATAAGGAGGATGTATTGTGGCTCGAATTGCGGGGGTTGATCTGCCCCGGAACAAGCGGATCGAGATCGCCCTGACTTATATCTATGGGGTTGGGAGGTCGACGGCGAAGAAGATCTTAAAGGCGGCTGTCGTCGATCCTGATAAGCAGGTGGAAAAGCTCACGGAGGAGGAGGTGGCCAAACTTCGGGGGGCGCTGGAGTCCGGTTACAAAGTCGAAGGGAGCCTGCGGACAGAGGTTTCCATGAACATCAAACGGCTCATGGACATCGGGGCCTATCGGGGCCTTCGCCACCGGAGGGGCTTGCCCGTTCACGGACAACGGACCAGCACCAACGCCAGAACCCGCAAGGGCCCCCGGCGAACGGTAGGAGCCAAGAGGAAGAAATGATTGGGATCGCTCATTGAAGGAGGTTTACAGTGCCCCAGCCTGAAAAGAAGAGACGACGAGAGAGACTGGCCCACACATCTGGCGTGGCCCACATCAAAGCCACGTTCAACAATACTATCATCACCATCACAGACACCGGAGGGGATGTGATATCGTGGGGAACTGCGGGTCGAGTGGGATTTAAGGGTTCGCGCAAAAGTACCCCTTTTGCCGCTCAGTTAGCGGCTGAGGCGGCGGCCAAAAAGGCTCTGGATCTGGGGCTGCGCAGAGTTGAGATCTGGGTGCGGGGTCCTGGCTCGGGGCGGGAGGCGGCCATCCGTTCGCTCCAGGCTGCCGGACTGGAGGTGACGACCATCCGGGATGTAACCCCCATCCCCCATAACGGCTGTCGGCCTCCAAAAAGGAGACGAGTGTAAATGGCACGATACAGAGATGCACAGTGCCGGCTCTGCCGGCGCGAAGGGGAGAAGCTCTTTCTGAAGGGCAATCGGTGTGTCACCGATAAGTGCGCTTTTGAGCGGAGAGGATATGCCCCCGGTCAACATGGGCACGACTCGAGGAGAAAGATCTCCGATTACGGTTTGCAACTGAGGGAGAAGCAGAAGGCCCGCCGTATCTACGGCCTCTTGGAGCGTCAATTTAAGAGCTATTACGAGAAGGCAGCGCGCCAGAAAGGCATTACGGGGGAGGCCTTGCTCCGGCTGCTGGAGTTGCGTCTGGACAACGTGGTCTACCGACTGGGGTTCGCGCCCTCCCGGAATGCGGCCCGACAGTTGGTTCGCCATCGCCACTTCACGGTCAATGGGCGGGGTGTAGATATTCCCTCCTACCAGGTGAAGGCCGGCGACGTGATCAGGGTGAAGGAGAAGAGCCGAAAATTGGCCGCGATTCAAGCAGCGCTGAGGCGGATCGATCGGAGGACCGAACTTCCGTGGCTCCAAGTTGATAAGGCCACTTGGACCGGCCACGTCCTGGCTCTGCCGAATCGAGATGAGATCCCCACCCCGGTTCAAGAGCATTTGATTGTTGGGTTGTATTCAAAGTAGTCCCCCAGTGGTTTGGGGAAAGTTAGGCAGTATTTGCCAAGTAGGGTGAAGGAGGCCGGCCTCCACCCTACGGCGGCGTGAGAGAAGAGCGAACACCTCTTCTCGGGAGGCAGAGAAAGCATGAAATGGAAGAGTCTGATCATGCCGAAGAGTGTTGAGCTCGAAGAGAGCACCTTTTCAGATCGATACGGTAAATTCATCGCCGAACCCTTAGAGAGAGGCTTCGGCTACACCTTGGGGAATGCGTTGCGCCGCGTTTTGCTCTCTTCGTTGCAAGGTGCGGCCATCACCTCCTTGAAGATCGACGGAGTTTTGCATGAGTTCAGCACCATTCCTGGCGTTGTGGAAGACGTCACCGAAATCGTCCTCAACCTGAAAGAGGTCCGCATCAAACTGTCCACCAATCACACCAAAAGAGTGGTTGTGGAACGAAAAGGGAAGGGTGAGCTGAAAGCAGCCGCTCTTCAAGCCGATACCGACATTGAAATCCTTAACCCCAACCATCACATCGTCACTCTCGATAAGGATGCTAATCTGAGGATGGAGGTGACCATTGGCGCGGGGCGCGGTTACGTTCCCGCAGAGTTGAATAGGAAACAGGATCAGCCCATAGGCACGATCCCCCTGGATGCGATCTTCACCCCCATCACGAAGGTGAATTATACGGTCGAAAGCACCCGCGTCGGGCAACGGATCGATTATGATAGGTTGACTCTGGAGATTTGGACCGACGGGACCATGACTCCTGATGATGCCATGACTACGGCGGCCAGAATTCTGAGAGACCACCTGAAGCTGTTTATCAGCTTCGAGGAGGAGCCCGAAGAGATCGAAATTGAGGAGGTGGATGAGGAGACGGTCCGTGTTCGCAACATGCTGAAAATGAACGTTGATGAGCTTGAACTGTCGGTGCGATCCAGCAATTGCCTCAAGGCTGCGGAGATCAAAACCTTGAAGGACCTCGTCCAGAAGACGGAAGCCGAGATGTTGAAATACCGCAATTTCGGTCGCAAGTCCTTACAAGAGCTGAACGAAATTTTGAGCCACTACGGTCTCTCCTTCGGGATGAATGTGAGCCGATATCTTGATGGATCGAGGGAATGATCCTATGGAACAGATGACCAGACAGGGGGAGGCGCGGTGAGACACAGGAAGAGAGTGAAGAAGCTGAGCAGGACGGCCAGCCATCGCCGGGCGGTCCTGGCCAACCTGGCTACGGCCCTCATCGATAGGGAGCGCATTCGGACTACCGATTCGATGGCCAAGGAGGGCCAAAGGCTGGTGGAGAAGCTCATCAGCAAAGCTAAGGAGGGAACGCTTCATGCGCGGCGACAAGTGCTGAGGGTGATCAAGGATAAAAAGGCGGTGGCCAAACTGTTTGACACCATCGCCCCTCGGTACACCGACCGCAACGGCGGGTACGTCCGTCTGATCAAGGTGGGGAACCGGCCCGGGGATGGGGCAGCGCTGTCCATCATAGAGTTGATCGGCAGTGAACTGGTGGTCGAGGAATCCAAAAAGGCCAAGAAGAGGCGGAAGAAGATGGCCGAAGAGGCCTCCCCGGCCCAGACGGGAGATGAGCAGGAGGGTGAAGACCGAAAGGAACGAGAAGCCGAGCCCGACAAGGGGGTCCGAGAGGAGACCCCCTCCGAGGGAGAAGTTCGGTCAGAGATGAGGGCCGATACCGAGTCTCCTTCCCCCCAAAAAGGGGCAAAGGGCGACAAGAGGGGAGGCTGATACCCCGATGGTACACTACCCCAGTCAGAAGGACAAGGAGTCTGAGGCCCCCTTTGTCCTTTTTTGTTTTGTCCGCTCCGAGAGATGAAGAACGTCGTTGCGGCCTTCTTCATATGGGTATCGATAGCGGTGTCCGTCTCAGAGGCTCAGATCTATGAAGCGAGGGCTTTCTGGGTTGTGCGAGATGGGCTCATTTCGGAGGAGAGCATCACCGAGATGGTGGACAGGGTGGTCAGGAGCAATTGTAACATGATCTTTGTCCAGGTGTGTGGTCGGGGGGAGGCATATTATGAGAGCCGCATTCTTCCTCAGGCCGAACCATTGGCCCTTCGAAACGATCGGTTCGATCCGCTGGAGAGCGCGATCGACAAAGCCCACGAGCAGGGCTTGCAGGTTCATGCCTGGGTCAACGTCTACTTCGTCTGGTCGGCCCCTGATCTGCCTGAAGATAGACAGCATGTCCTTCACCTTCACCCCGACTGGGTGGCGCATACCAATGAAGGGCGGTCTCTGCTCGAATATGAACGTCCCTTTCCCTTCGGCATCGAGGGCATCTTCCTCTCGCCTGGACATCCCGCGGTGAAAGACTGGATTGCAGAGGTCATTGGCGAGATCGTGGCCCGTTACGATGTAGATGGGATCCATCTCGACTATCTTCGTTATCCCAACAGAGGGACCGGTTTCAATCCCCAAGCGCGGGCCCGCTTTATGGAAAAGTACCATTTCGATCCGATCCATCTTGCTGGAGAAAAGGAGAATCTGAAGTCAGATTCCGGATTCGTGGGGGGCGACAATCTGGACCGTCTGTGGAATCGATGGCGCTGCCAACAGCTCACAGAGACCCTTCAGATGGTGCGGGATCGGATCCGGGCCGCCAGGCCGGAGGTGAAACTCTCCGCTGCCGTCAAGCCCGATTATGATCTTGCCGTAAGAAAGTTCGGCCAGGATTGGAAGAGGTGGATGGACGAGGGCCTCTTGGACTTTGTAGTGGTCATGGCCTACTCGCCCACAACAACCGTGGTTGTCCGGCAGATTGAACAGGCCCGCCGCATGATACGGACCGGCTCTCTTTTTGCAGGGCTGGGCGTGTACAACCAACCGGCCTTCAGCACGGTTCAACAGATCGCTGCGGTCCGCAGGCTCGGCGTCGAGGGCATCTCCCTCTTCTCCTACAACAGTATCGCTGACGACGAGGCCTACTTCCGCACCCTGAAAGAGGGATGCTTCCAGCAGGTGGCTGCAATGCCGGTGATGGCTCCGATTAAGAGATAGAGGGTGACTATGAATGAAGTGAATCTGAGGGTTCTGGATGATGTTGCCTATATCGGAAAGCTGGATGCGTCGAACATGCTCTCCAGGCTGGTCACCTTTAGCCGACAATGTCAGGAGGCGATTGAGATCGGTGTGGCTGCGCATCTTCCCATAGATCCATCGGCCATCTCGAACGTGGTGATCTCCGGCCTGGGAGGGTCAGCCATCGGTGGTGATATCCTCTGTGCCTGCCTTGCAGACGAAATGAAGGTTCCCATTCAGGTGAATCGGAACTATTCTCTGCCACGCTATGTCTCTCCCTCCTCACTGCTCTTTGTCCTCAGCTACTCCGGCAACACCGAGGAGACCCTCCGTGTCTTCGAGACTGCCATCGAGAGGGGAGTGCCCCTGGTATGCATCACCTCCGGAGGTAGGTTGGGTGAGCTGGCGGCCGAAGAAAAAAAATGGGTGATCCGCATCCCCTCCGGATATCCGCCGCGAACCGCTCTGGGATACCTCTTCTTTCCGGTGCTGATGATCCTTTCCAGGGCCGGCTTGATTGAAGATAAAAAGGCCCAGTTAATAGAGACAATCGCTCTTTTGGGGGAAAAAGCGGAGGAGTATGGATCTTCAGTCCCGGTCGACCGAAATGAGGCCAAGCGGTTGGCTGGACGCCTCTGCGGCCTCTTCCCACTTTTGTATGCCTCGGAGAGTTTTTCTCCCGTTGCCCGGCGGTGGAAGACACAGATTGCAGAGAACGCAAAAGCCCTTGCCTATTCGAACGTCTTCCCTGAGCTGAACCACAACGAGATTATGGGCTGGCAGGGGTTGGTCCAATTGGAGACCTCTTTTACGGTGGTCATTCTCAGGGATAAAGGGGACCTCCCGCAGATTCAGAGGCGAATGGAGATCAGCAGGGAGCTCATAGAGTCGGACGGGCTCCCCGTGATCGAGGTGTGGAGCCAGGGCGATTCTCCCCTGGCTCGGCTCTTCTCTCTGGTCTGTCTGGGGGATTTTGTGAGCTTCTATCTGGCCGTGCTCCGGGGGATCGATCCAACCCCGGTGGAGCGGATAGAATATCTGAAGAGACGACTGGTCGAGATGGAGTCCAGGGAGAAGAGGGAAACCAGAAGATGAGAGCTATCATTCCGGCGGCCGGAGAGGGGACACGATTGAGGCCCCACACGTACACGCACCCCAAGGCCCTCCTCCACGTTGCCGGGAAGCCGATCCTGGCCCACATCCTGGATAAACTTGTGGCCCATGAGATTGACGAGGTAACCCTTATTGTTGGCCATTTGGGGGACAGGATTAAAGAGTACGTCGATTCGCACTATCGGGTGCCGGTCCATTACGTGGAGCAGCCGGAGCGACAGGGGATCGCCCACGCCCTCTATCTGGCCAGAGAGTATTTTGGGCATGATCCGCTCTTCGTCGTTTTGGGAGACACCATTTTCGAGACAGACCTCGGTCCAGTCTTTCAAGGACCATACACCTCCCTCGGCGTCAAGGAGGTGGACGATCCCCGGCGCTTCGGGATCGTGGTGGTGAGGGACGGCTTTGTCTGCAGGGTGGTGGAGAAGCCGGCCCGTCCGGAGACCAACCTGGCCCTGGTCGGCATGTACTTTATTAAGGACCCAACATCTCTGACAGAGTGCATTGAGGAGATGATAGAGAAAGATATGAGGACTAAGGCAGAGTATCA
>JBHIER010000148.1:0-7660 GCA_046760705.1 bacterium | reverse complement strand
TACGAGTTAGGGCCACATCCAGATCGCCGTCGGAATCCAGATCAGCAAAGCTGGGATACTTCAAATCCCTGTCAATTCCAACAAAAAGAGAAGAGGAACCCTGCCAATCCGGCTGTTCAAGGGTCCCCTTGTTTTCCCAATACCACAGACCGGAGTAATCCCACAAATCGATACGTGTCACCATATCCTGACGCCCATCGCCGTCAAGATCACAAAAGGTTACTCCACCATAAATGAAACTTTGATTTACTTCCTCGAACAGGCGAGGGTACAATTTCCATTCAGTATGAAAAGCATCGCCGACGTTCTCGTAATAAAGGAGCTTGCATCTATCCCATTCGATTCGTTCCATAATTACAAGATCAAAATCGCCATCCTGATCCATATCGACAAAGGCAAAATCGTCCGGCTCGTCTACCCAAATTCCCGAGGGGTTGAATATTGTCGGATCCTCGATCCATTTCCACTGAACTGCAGAAGTCAAAAGCGGAGCAATTACAAATACTGCTACCAATGACACTACATATAAGAATCGTCGCGCGATCATCTTTCCAAGTATCCTCTTCGCAAAAGAGCCAAATAACAAACTCGGCTGCATTCTAATTTTTTACTATGAAATGGGTTTTAAAACCGATACACCATCGGGTTGTCCTTGACTTCCCACTGCCCTTTGGCAACGTTTACGCCGTTGTCGAAGACGAGATAGCCGTACTTGCCGTAGTGGACGATCTTGTGCCCGGCCGCTTCGATGGCCTCTGGGCTGAGGCCCCACAGCAGACAGACACCCTTTCTGTCATTAAAGGGATTGCGGAATACGGCGACGAGGCAATGGCCGCTCCCTGTGTAACCTTCTCCGAAAAGGGTAAACGCTCCGTCGGATAAAGCTACTTCTTCCGGTAAACCGCGAGCGACCTTATCTAAGATGCGGTTCTCCCCAGGGCCACCAAAGACAAAGAGGGAATTCTCCTTCAAGTCCTCTTCGGCTACTTCGGTGTCATCCATGACCTCAGCCTCCCTGGTCCGATTGATCCGGTCGGCGAGGGTTCGGTAGACCCGCTGGCTTTGCGCATCCCCTCTGGTGGGGATGACGATGATCCGGTTTTTATCCCCCATGACGAGACTGATGCTGGGGGCGACCTCCCTGTAGTCGAGCCTCCGGAAGACGTCGTAGTCAGGATCCACTTTCAGAGCCACGGGTCTGTCCGCACTCTCAAAACTGACAATCGTATGGGTGCCGTTTATCTCGACAATTTGGGTCAGCGTATCTCTGGATGTCTCTAAAACGACGGGCAGGAAGAGGCGAAAGTTCTCGGTCTCCTGTCGGATGAGCGCTGTCACAATGAACGTACCGTTGCTTTCTCTGAGATCGACGTCTGACACAGTCAACAGAGGAGCTCCGCTTCGCCTCACCCATTGATCGAAGAACCAGCCGAGGTCCTGTCCGCTGGCGGCTTCGAAGGCCCGCTGAAAGTTGGACCAACCAGCCCTCTGGAACCTCCTGCTCTCATAGACCGATCTCAGGGCTTTGTAAAATTGCTCCTCCCCGATCATCCTGCGCACCTGATGGAAGAGCATGGCCGATTTGCCGTAGCCGATGGCCCGCGATGCCGGAGTGGTCCGCTCCTCGAACTCCGAAAGGGGAAAATCGTTCTCCTCGGTGACATACACAGTGTAGTCCTTGTCGATATTCAGACGATACGCTCTGGCCTCCTCCGGACTCTTCAACTCTTTGTAGTGAAAATCGGCACAGTAGGTGGTCAATCCCTCGCACCAGTTACCGGTTCCCTCATCGACGAAGACGGAGTTGCCCCACCAGTTATGGCAGACCTCGTGGCCCAGGGATGTATAGACGATGAAAGGCAGCCGAATAACCTGGGAACCGAGCAGGGTGTAGGAGGGCATCCCATAACCGGTGGGGAAGAAATTCTCCACCACGGCGAACTTGGCGTAAGGGTAAGGCCCCAGCATCTGTCCATACATCTCCAGATACCTGGCCGAAAATTCAAGATACTTTTCGGCCAGATCCTGAGATTCGGGGAAGAAGAAGGTGTAGACAGTGATATTGCCGAGTTGCCTCTCCTTGATCTCGTATCTTCCCGCCACGAGATAGAGGCCATCCGAAGGGTGAACAGCATCCCAGACCGTTATTCGCTTGGCTCCTTCCACCCTTCTTTCGAGTCGTCTCCCCTGAGTGATCACCTCCAGGTTCTCGGGCGTTGTCACCGAAACTCTGAAGGAGGTCAACCCCTCATCAGCAGGATCGGGATACCAGTAGCCTTCAGGGCTCAAAAATATCCCCTCCTCACCGATAAGTCCGCTGGTCTGGTCGGCCACCTGGGTCCGCGAGAAAGCTGCCGACCTGAGGGAGTCGTAGATCACCCCGTCGTACGAGACTTTCAGTTCGATCTCCCCCGGCCCCGCGGGCAGATTGACCTGCAGAAGCTGCGCATTCTCATAAATCTGCGTCGTATCCTCAGCGATTTGGCCCACGTATGCTGAAAGATCGTACTCTTCCATCGTTCGGAATGGGAGCTCCCTGCCGTCCGAGGTGACGGCCTGCACGCTTAAGTTCCTGTTGAGGAACAGGCGGATAGGGCCAACCGGCTCCCTGACCACCACCTCAATGGCATCCACCGCTGAAAGGGTATGGGCCTGCGGTTGCAGCTCCACTTCCAAGGAATGTCTTTTGATTTTGAAATCGGGCGCCGCGTGGCCTTCAGACCACGCGGCAACTGCGACCAGACAGGCAACCAATAGACCAAAACTTCCTCGTGTCCTCATGATCCCTCCTTTCGTCCCGGTTCTTTCCCTGCCGGATGAATTGTCCCTGAGTTTCAGAGAGATAAGATCTCAAGTTCGACAGACGTCCAATCAGTGCCATGACATCCGTGGGTATCTCGAACGTACGCAGGCCAAGCTACTCATCGAAGTCTTAACGCCTCATCATCTGTGACTCAATAGAGGTGAGAACATCGTCCAGGGTGACTTCATTCGAAGGCTCAACGCGCTCTGGAGTCCCTATGTGTTTGTGATGAGGAAAAGTGCTTATTCCCCTCCAATGTTTGGCATTATCCCACCGAATGAGTAGATTCTCTTCTCGGTCTATCCAATGATAAGAATATTTTCGATCTTCGCCTTCAAAAACATAATCTTTAGCATACAATTTGCTCCCATCGGAAAAACTCATCTCTATTTTAGTTCGATAATTGTCACCTTCCCGTTCGTGAAGAATGATCTTCCACGAAGCAATAATGTGGTCAAACTGTTTAAGAGTTTTAAGCATTTTCCAACACTTTTTTTCTTTCTCTCCATATCTTCAGCGCCTGGACGACAAATTTCCAATCCATATAGTCATCATCGGCTTCAAAGTCTTCCACATCCTGTTGGCCCTGAATCTTTTTTTCGAATGCTCCAAAGTCTGTCCCGTATTTTCCTCTGAAAGCCCCATCCTCAGCCTCATACTTTGAAATTTTAGCCAACGTAATTAAGAGAGCCGACTGTTTTAAAGCCTGCTCTTCACTATCGACCCCAACTTCTGAAAAAACAGCGCGAAGAGTATTGTACAACCGGTCACTAACGTTTATTGATTTCATGGAAACTACTCCCTTTTTCAGATTGAATAAATCATTGCTCGGTCTTCTTTTTAGTGACTATACCATAATAAATTTGGTGTTGGAAGTCAAGAAAATTCAATCTGAGGGTTCCTTTGTTAAGTTAAAGGCAAACGCCAAGTCTCTCTTAACGAAAGATTTATATGGACGGAATTCTGTGTACACCCTTTCGTTGGCCGTCATTGACGAGGACCTTCGAACGTGGCACAGGCTTGCCAGATTTTATGCTTTATCGAATCTGTCAGCCCCTCTTTTTTTGCCAATTCATGAAGACTTTGGAAATCTTCCCTGGTTACTTCAGATGGCTGACCAGCTTCGGAAAGTTTTTTCATCGGCACCCTGCCGACCCGTCACACTTCTCACGTCCCACCGAAACCGATGGTCACTTTCTCGCCTTCGACAATAACCGGAACTTCTCTTCTCCCCTTTGAATAATTCAACATACGCTGCAGCGCATCGGCATCCTTGGTCACATCGAAGTACTCCAGGGAAACTCCTCTCTCCCCGTAATCCTTACGGGCAGCGTTCGTGTAAGGTCATATGTCCTTACCAAAAATGAAGACTTCAGGCTGCATAGCATCCTCCTCCTTTCTGCCTTCTTAGCCTTCGAATGTCCTCTTGAGCCTTCTCAAGTTTATAGCTAATTGCTTGAAGAATCACTTCGTTATTATTTAGTGTCTGCCCGAGAATTACATCGTTCTTATTTGGCTGTCATTGCGACCCGAACTTGTTTCGGGGTCCTTGGACAGTGTTGGTATTGGTGATCTTCTGAAAGGGAACGGTCTTCACCTTCTTCCACCAGACCCCGCTATCGATCCTGATGTATTCGTCAGTCACTTGATACTTGAGAGTCTTGTAATAAAGAAAAATCCAGATCAAAGAGAAAATGGAGACAGGAACCAGCACCACGGTGATCACTACCATGGCGATGTTATCCCCTGACACGGGTTCGGTTTTGAAAATAGAAATGAGCACCATGGGCAACACATAAAAGACGACAAACCAGACAAACCAGCCAGTGCACCATATCTTCTTCACATCCGGGTGAGGCGTAAACTCTAACATCTTCAATCCTCCTTGTTTAATATGTAATGCGACTTACACCTCCGGTACGGGATAGACCACATCAGCACGCAGAGCCTCCGCTGCAAAAGCCAGATCAGCTTGGATGGCTTCCCGTGTCAGCCGAGGATGGGCTTCAAGGATTTGCTCAACTGTCTCCCCGGCTGCAAGCTTCTCGAGGATAAGTTCTACGGTGATGCGCCTGCCAGCTATAACCGGCTTACGCATCATGACTGAGGGATCAGATTGGATGATACCCGTATACATCTTTTTTCACCTCCATAGGTTGTTCAAGTCATGGCGCCTGGCATCTTGGAGCCTGGCCTCAGGGGTGAGCTCAGGCCTGCAGGCCGCCGGATCACACTCGCCAAGGCCCAGGATCACATTCACAATGCCCAACACATCCAGATTGTCGATTTGCCCGTCGCCATTGCAATCTGCTCGCCAAAGGGCGTCCCCCACCAAGGTCTGAATAGCCAAAATGTGCCTGATTGCAGCCACCACATCCAGAACATTGACACTACGGTCGCCGTTTACATCGCCTCTCGACTCGACTGAAACCGAAGTTTCAACGTACTTAATTCTGGAGTATATTGCCCAGCTCAAACCCTCACTCTCTCCCGTTACATAGACATTGCCCCAGCCGTCAACAGCCAGCCCTGTCGCCCAGTCCCAAGAATTTACCGGACCGCTGTAGCGGGCGACCCACCCCTGAACTCCATCCGAGTCGTATTTGACCGTGGCGTAATCACCCCCTGTGCCTGGACCATAACTCTCTCCCGTCACATAGACATTGCCTGAGCCGTCAACGGCCAGGCCTTTCGCCTTATCATGAGAATCTCCTACTAGCCCGTTGTAGCGGACCACCCACTGCGCGACTCCAGCCGAGTCATATTTCACCGTAGCGTAGTCATAGTCTGGATAAAGACCACTATATCCCGTCACATAAACGTTGCCAAATCCGTCAACAGCCAGGGCGGTTGCATAGTCATCAGAATATCCCGGCCCATTGTACCGGGCGACCCACTGCTGGTCTCCATCTGGATTGTATTTGATTGTGGCATAATCAGCGCCTGTGCCTGAACCCTCACTCCATCCCGTCACATAGATATTTCCTGAGCCGCCAACAGCCAAATCGGTTGCCCTGTCATCCCAATTTTCCGGACCATCGTAGCGAGCGACCCACTGTTGGACTCCATCTGGATTGTATTTGATTGTGGCGTAATCGTGCCATGTGCCTGTGCCCTCACTCGTTCCCGTCACATAGACGTTGCCCGAGCCGTCAACCGCCAGGGCGGTTGCATAGTCATCCCCACTTCCCGGACCGTGGTAGCGGGTCAACCACTGTGGGACTCCATCTAAGTTGTATTTGACTGTGGCATAATCAGCGCCTGTGCCTGAACCGCCACTGCTTCCGGTCACATAGACGTTGCCAGAGTGGTCAACGGCCAGGGCGATCGCCTCATCATGAGCCGGGGCGAGGCCGGAGGCGTAATGGCGCACCCAGGCAGTTTGCACGCTGTCGGCAAAGCTCTCCCGGTGGATCGGTTGAGGGAAATGACCGGAATGAAAACCAGCCCCCTCGTCCATAAACCTCTCCATTCGCCCTAAAAGAGGCATCCGTCTTTCGGTCAGAATCCCGAAGGGATCTGTTGGATCGATCATTCGGTGGTCGTCTCCTCTGCCTTCGAAAGGTTCTCTGTCCAGAAAGCTATGCAGTTGCCGCTCTTGAAGACCTGAAGGCAGGAATATTTCTCTATGTCTTTCATCTCGCCACGGCACGTTTTGCCCATGAATCCCGCTGTGCAGGATCACACAAAACAACACCGTGAGAAGAGAAGTAGTAGCTAAAGTTTTCATAACCCCACCTCTTTTTTGTCGTGAAAGGGCATTTCGCCCAGCAGTTTCGGTGTTTGTGAAGTTCCGACAAATGTCGGGAATTTGGGCTTCGATAAAGGCGGAATCACAAATACCGTATTATCTGCCGTTGTAGACATTTGCTTATTCTTTCCAATGTTTTCTGGCCCGTTCAAATATTTCTTCCACCGTTTGCCCTTCATAAAGTCGTTTGGAAATTTCAACATAATCAGTTGGTTCTCGGTGGAATAAAGAGAGAAATCACAAAGCCCTACTGGTACCAAGGGCTTGATTCAAGACCTCTATCCCTTTAATCCTGATTTTCCCCTGTTAAAAATTCCTCCACTCCCAGAGCTGAAAATTTAACCCAGGGCAGCGGGAAAAGCAAGACTCTTTTTAACCGGCCTCAGGCTTTCAGGGTCTGGCCAGGAGAGATTTTAAAAAAAAGGTTGACAATGGAGAATAAGAATGTTAATATACCATAGATTTTCTGTCGACTGTCTCCAAGTTCATCTGGGGGTCGAATGAGAGGAATGTCAAAAGTGGGGGTGGCTATCCTGCTGTCTGTCAGTGCGGGACAGGCCGAGGTGATCATTACCGAGGTGGCGATGAAGGCGCAGACGGATTGGGTGGAAATATACAATTCTGGATTGCAGAGCGTCGATATCTCCGGGTTCATGCTGACGGACCTGGACGGAACAGATACTCCCTTCGCTTCGGCCCCGACGACGTTGCCGCCCGGTGCTTACGCTGTTATCCACTGGTCCCAGGGCACGGACGAGACCGACGAGGTCGGGGACCTATTTCCCCCCAACGGATACATCGACCTGTACGTTGACGACAAGGAATTAACTGGCACGGATGACCAAGTGGTGCTGCACAACGGAACGCTCTTTATCGATGCTGTCATCTGGTCGGACAACAGCGGAGGTGGAGTGGTATACGAGTTGGATGATTTTAACCTTCTTGCTCCGGACTTGTGGAACTGTCAGGACATCTCAGACTGGATCGAATACGATAGCTGCGCCTGGACCGACAGTGATCAGATCGGGTCAGACCAATCTCTGGCCAGATATCTTGACCCTACCAACAACGGCTACGTGGACACCAACCGCAAAGAGAACTGGTAT
>JBHIER010000147.1:0-7727 GCA_046760705.1 bacterium | reverse complement strand
TCCTGGTGATTTTCTCGGCTTCACGGGCGAATTCGTCGACCGAGACGGCACTATCGGGGTTCCCGGTACGGTAACCGCGGATTTGCTTGCTCCGTTTTATCCTATTGTTATCCCTTGCCATCAGTGAATATCCAGATGTTAGACGCGACCACCGAGATAGGCGTCGATTACACGCTTGTCCTTCTTGATCTTATCCGGCGTACCGTCCGCCAGCACTTTGCCATGGGCCAGGCAGTAGATATGCTCCGCAAGGTCCATGATCACACGCATGTTATGTTCGATCACGAACAGGGTCACACGCATTTCGCTGCTGGCCCGCTTCAACCGGTCGATCAGACTGGTAATAAGCACCGGGTTGATCCCAGCGGTCGGTTCATCGAGCAATAGCACCCTCGGTTCGTTCATGAGCGCCATGGCGAACTCCAGGAGCTTCTGTTGGCCGAAGGAGAGCTCGCCGGAGATGAGAAGCCGCTTCTGGTAGAGGCCCACGAATTCAAGGAGGGCCTCCGCCTTCTCGATCAGCATAGGCGGAGATTTGCGCAACATCGTCTTATACGTCTCGATCCGGTGTGAGACCGAGACCAGCATATTATCCACACAGTTCATCTTTGAAAAAATGCGCGTCTGCTGAAAGGTGCGCAGCACGCCCATCCGGGCAATTTGGGGGACCCGGAGGTGCGAAATCTCCTTCCCCTCGAACATGACCGAGCCCGAATCGATCGGATGATAGCCGACGATCGAACTGAAGAGCGTCGTCTTTCCCGACCCGTTCGGACCGATCAGACCGGTGATGTGCCCTTCAGGCACGCTGAGACTGATATCATCGTTGGCGACAATGCCACCGAAGGTCTTGGTGACCCCCTTGACCTCGATCAACGCGCTCATAGCTCCGCCTCCCGCCTCCCCGCCGTCAGGTCCTCTTCCACCTTAATCCCGAAGCGTTCCGGCCACTTCTCCCTGGCCCAGCCGAGAATGCCTTGCTGGAAGAAGACGATGTTGACGACGATCAGAGCGCCGAGGGCAACCCACTGCCAGCCGAGCATATAGGTCCATGTCAATTCCTTGATCGCGTGGAACAGCGTGGCACCGAGGACCGGTCCCCACATGGTGCCCTTGCCGCCGAGGAGTACCATTACCACCATGAAGAGGCCAAAGGTGACCGTCGGAAAGGCCACCTCCAACGGCTCGATAAACCCGATCATGTTGCCGAAAATGCCGCCGGAAATGCCCAAGAAGAATGCCGCCACGCACAGGGCAACAGTCTTGTAGCGTAAGGTGTGAATGCCCATCCCTTCGGCCTTCTCCTCGTCGTCTCGGATGGCGTTGATGGTAAGGCCGAAATTGCCCGAATAAAGCCATTTGAGGAACACAAAGGCGACGATGGCCAGAATGAAACACATCATGTAGAAGAGCAACGCCCGCTCGTCGGGTTCTCCGGGATAGACCGGCAAGGTGATGCCACCGCCGCCGCCAACGTAATCCCACGTGGCGACGAATTCGCCGCCGGCCAATGCAATGCCGAGGGTGCCGATAGCGAAGTAGGGCCCGCGCAGGCCGAAGACGATCCTGCCCAAGATAACGGCAAAGACGACGCACCCCAGGCCTGCTGCGATCAGGCCAACGGCCAAGGCAGTAAAATATTGCTTCGGGGTATAAGCGATTTTGACCGCGCCAAAATGGGCGGTATACTGTGCTACGTCGTAATACAACCCGATCTGTACAAGCGTGCAGATATACATGCCGGCACCGAAGAAGAAGATGTTACCGAGGGAGTTATAGCCCATCTGCCCGCCCATGATGTCCCAGGTAAGGGAAAACAGGATCATCACCCAGAGCACCGCGAGCTGGAATGTATAGTTGGGGAACAGGAAAGGGCCTGCAATACCGAAGGCGAGGACACTCCCGTAGGATGCAAGCGTCTTTACGCTGACGTTCATACCACGGCCTGCCGTTGCCGCATTTGTTGAATCTGCCGAACCATCAAAACAAGGACCAGCATGCTCACCACGATTCCCTGCTGGAATTCCAACCCCAAAACGAAACCCCCTAATTGTTCGACGACGCCCAGCCCGAGGGCGGCAATGATGACACCCGGGAGGTTCCCGAGCCCGGCAGCCGTGACGATGACAAAGCAGCGGATCGAGTATGCGAGGCCGAAGAATGGCTGGATTACCCAGATCATCGAAATCAGCACCCCGGCAGCGCTGCAGATCGCGGCATTCAGCGCAAAGGTGAAGGCATAGATGCGCTCGGTATCGATCCCCAAGACCTTTGCAGCCCGGGGATCCTGGGCCGTTGCCCGAATCGCCTGTCCCATGCGACTGTACTTCATAAAGGTGACGACAATGGTGGCTAAAATGGCGGTGAGTACGAAGGAGACGAGCTTAATGTCCGCGACGGTGACCAAGCCCCCGAAAAATGAGCGGATTGCAAAACCCGATTCGGCCGTCTGGACCTCCGAGCCGAATATCAGGTTCAACAATTGCTGCAGGGCGATGGCCAAACCAAAGGTCGCGAGCAGCGATGTGAACATATCCCGGTCGACAATTCGGCAGATGATGAGACGGTAAACGACCCAGCCGAAGCCGAACATGATAGCGGCCGCCACAGGAAGGCCGAATATGGGGTGGATACCCATCTTATACACGACGAAGGCGATGTATCCGCCCATAATCATGAAATCACCCTGGGCAAGGTTCTTGATGTTCATCACCCCCCAAACGAGGGCGAGTCCGTAAGCGGCCAAAGCATAGATTGCACCGATGAGTACTCCGTCCAGGATGAGCTGCACATTTATGATCGGTGCAGCGACCAACACGTTTAAATTATTGATCATTGCCTGATTTACTCGCTCTTTCCCGATGTGCAGGCCTCCACCCCCGCCCGAAGGCGGGAGTGGATAGACCCGATACTGCCCAATCGCAAGGTTGTTGGCTCTTAATAATCAACCTTACGTGGGTGAACCACCTTGTGAGAGGCCCATTTGGGCGGGGCCACTACGTTCAACTTACCGTTCTGGACCTGCCGAAGCACCATCGGCTTAGCGATGTTGTTCCCCTCCTTGGCGAACTTGATGGTGCCGTAGAAAGTTTTCAGATTGGTCGCGGCGAGCGCGTCGCGGAGCTTCTCCGTATCGAAGCTATTAGCACGCTCATAGGCTTCTTTCCAGACCAGCACAGCCGCCGAGGCCTGGGCCGCCTGATAGGGCACGTTCCTGTACCCCTTGTACGCCGCCTTAAAGGTCTTGTCGTAATCGGCGGCCGTACCGAAGTACTTGCCCTTGTAACTCAGGGTCTCCGCCCACTGGGTCGGACACAAAATGCCCTCTGTCGCCGGGCCAAACTTATCGATGATCTTCGCGGCCTCGCAATGGGTGACCGCGATCATCGGCACGTTGATCCTCATCTGCTTGATCTGACGTGCTGCGGTTACCGCACCCTTGGAGTGCCCGGAGACCACCAAGATATCCGGCTTCAGCGCCTTAACCTTTGTCAGCGTTGACGAAATATCGCTCAGGTCACGGGGCATCTTGTCGTCGATAACGATCTTCATGCCGTACTTCGAGGCGTCGTCAACAACGCCCGCCCTGACGTCCAGGGAGAAAGGGTCGTTTTCGAACACCATCGCCACCCTGAGATCGCCCGGCTTCTTGCCCGCCTCCTTGGCGATCTCCGCCGCCAACGCAATTGCACTCGCCAGGTACTGCTCCGACGTCGAGATCACGCAGAACAGGTACCTGTAGCCCTGGGTGAACAGCGAGCGTGATGCGCCCTCCGCCTCCACCATCGGGATCTTGTACTTTTCGGTTATCGGCGCTGCGGCCTTGGTCGTTGCCGAACTGTACGGGCCAAGCACGTATTTGATACCATCTTGTTTGATCAGTCGTTCCAGCAACTGGGCAGTACGCAACGGTGTCGATTCGTCATCGTAATATTTGATCTTCAGCTTGTAAGCCTTACCACCCACCCTGACGCCACCCATCTCGTTGATGCGCTTGACGGAGAGGTTGTAGCCGTTGGAGGCATGGATGCCGTTGGTGGAGTACTTGCCCGTGAACGAGATAGCCGACCCGATGATGATGGTGTCGCCCTCGACCTTGGCCCGGGCAGACCCCGCGAAGACGAGGCCGACGGCGGCCACACAAACTACCAATGTGATTAGAAGTCTCTGTTTTCTCCTCATAAGCCTACCCTCCTTGATTAATGTTTTAATGATAGGAACCCCCTTTGCGAACTGCTTTATACCACACGGTGGTCTGTATGTCAAGTAAAAAAAAATGTTTGGATTACGGCATCTTAACTTTGGTCGGGAGAAAAAGGAGATACCACCGTGTAGGATAGACCAATTCGTTAAAGGGTTTACCCCAAGTTCCTCCGCGTTCTCTGTATACAATTATGGGACGTTGTTTCTGGATGGACTTGACATAGGAGGTTAAGGAGTTTAAGGATTGGTTATGCCCAGGCAGTCGAGACTCGATGCTCCCGGAACGTTGCACCTTGTGATGGGCCGGGGGATTGATCGGACGAAGATATTCAGGAAGCGGGAAGAAGAAGATCTCTAGGGCCCGGCGATTATTCTGTCATCTGGCGCTGAGGAAGATGGGCTATCCGGGAGAGGAAGTGGCCCGTTTCCTTGGCGGGATCACTTCGGGCGTCGTTCGAGTTGCACACCTTGAGGATCTGCCTGAAATCGAGAAGTACTTATACGTTGGTTGTGAAACAACGTTCACTATTTTTTCTATTTACGCCGTGATCTATGCGGGGGCTGGTGGGTAACTGGCGGTCCTACCGTGACGGTTGTCTGTTTCCCGATGACTCAAAACTGGAATCCAAGCCTTTACGAGCGAAATGCCGGATTCGTGGCCGAATATGGGCTTGGAGTAGTCAACCTACTCAAACCTCGCCCTGGCGAGCGCATTCTTGACCTTGGTTGCGGCGACGGGAGGCTTACCGAGGCGCTCGTCGCGGCCAGGTCCACCGTTGTTGGCGTAGACTCAAGTCCCCAGCAAGTCGAGGCCGCTCGGAAGCGCGGTCTTGATGTCCGGGTTATGGACGCGGAGAGCCTCGACTTCACCGAAGAGTTCGATGCGGTATTCAGCAATGCCGCCCTCCACTGGGCCAAGCAGTCACAGAAGGTTGTCGAGGGTGTCTGGAGGGCACTTCGTAAAGGAGGGAGATTCGTCGGCGAATTCGGAGCTCACGGAAACGTCAAAACCATTTGCGGCGCGATCGCTGATGCGCTACAAGATCGCGGTCTTGACTTCGCTCAGCTGAACCCTTGGTATTTCCCGACCGCTCAGGAGTACCGGAGCCACCTTGAGGCCGTGGGTTTTCGGATCAACCTCATCCGGGCCTTCGAACGGCGAACGCCTTTGCCGGGCGATATTCTCGGGTGGTTAGAAACCTTCGCTCAGTCCTTCGTAGCGCCACTTCCGCTCTCTGATCGCCTCGAGTTTTTCGAAGAAATTAGAGATACCCTCCGACCACACCTTCAGGATAACAATGGCACTTGGTTCGCCGACTACATACGTCTACGATTCGCAGCAACCAAGCCGCGATAGTCTTGCCGAACGCTGGCCGCATTAGCAAGGGACGTTCTGTTCTATTTGACTATTTCTAAATTCTCCAGATACACGGGCACCGTACCATAGAGGACGATAAGACGAAACCATGAAGATCTTACTCTCATCGGGAAGCCTCCATACGTTACCATTGGAAAGAGCCTTTCACATCGCCTGCGAGACGGGCTACGATGGTATGGAGGTCATCATTTCCGAAAACTTCGGGCAGGATGAGGGCTATAGTCTCTTACGTAACTTGAAGCAGATTCTCCCCATTTATGTCCTCCACGCCCCTTTCCATGTCATTCCGGGCTGGGGAGATCGCATAACAGCACTCCTCAAGACCATCGAGCTTGCCAAGAGGATTTCCGTTCCCATGGTTACTTTTCACCCCCCCAAATGGCTCGATCTGGAGATCACGTTTTGGCGGTGGATGTACACGGTGGGGGATTTTCAAAGGGAGCTGGGAGGGAGGAAAGTAGCCATCGCCATGGAGAACATGCCCTATAGGGGAAAGCTACTGAGGTTTAACCCGAACATTCTGCGGAGGACCGGGGATGTGGTCCGGTTTATCGAGAGGAAGAACCTCTATTTCACCTTCGACTGCACCCATATGGGAACGGCCAAGGCGGACTTTGAGGGGGATTTCCTCCGATTGTACCGAACGAAGCGGGTTAAGAACATCCATTTCAGCGATTACCAAGACCAGGAGGAGCACCTCCTTCCCGGCCGTGGCACCTTACCCCTTGCGGGTTTATTGGAATACCTGAAGGAATCGAACTATGATGAGATGATCACCCTCGAAATTATCCCTCAGGAACTGCCGGGGAATGAAGAAGCCATCAAGGAGGCTTTGGGGGAGGCGGCCCTTCATATAAGAGGCGAGTTGACATAAAGCCCTCAGGATACCCCGAGAGGAGTTGGAAAGTCTGGGTTTGACAAGAGCTATGGCTCCTGTTACCATTCATTCGGCCCGGCGGATGGAGTAGTTCATGGCCAGGGTGAAGACTCAATTCGTTTGCCAATCCTGCGGCTACCGGACCCCCAAGTGGCTCGGGAGGTGTCCGGACTGTGCCACGTGGAACAGCCTGGTGGAAGAGCAGCTCGTCGAAGCGCCGGAAGCCAAGCGGGAAGGCTGGGGTTTGTCGGCTGATCAACCTCCAAAGCCCATCACGGAAATAGAGGCCGAAGAAGGAGAGAGGTTAAAGACCCGCATAGAGGAATTCGATCGGGTCTTGGGTGGGGGGATTGTCTCGGGATCCATCATTCTGATCGGGGGGGATCCGGGTATCGGGAAATCCACCCTTCTCCTTCAGGTATCGGATCGGCTCTCCCGGCAGGATTTAAAGGTCTTGTACGTGTCCGGTGAGGAATCACCGAGGCAAACCAAGATCCGGGGAGGGAGGCTGGGAATTCACGGCTCCAATCTGTTGGTCCTTTCAGAGACTTCTCTCGAGGATATCTTCAAAGAAATCCAGAAACTCAGACCCTCTGTCCTCATCATCGATTCCATCCAGGCCATCTTTACACTAGAGCTCCAGTCGGCTCCTGGATCCATCAGTCAGGTCCGGGATTCATCGGCTCGATTGATGCAGCTCGCCAAAGGCACGGGAATCCCCATCTTCCTCATCGGCCATGTCACAAAAGAGGGGGCCATAGCGGGTCCCCGGGTGGTAGAACACATGGTGGACACGGTTCTCTATTTCGAGGGAGGAGCAAGCCATCCGTATCGAATCCTGCGGGCGGTGAAGAATAGATTTGGGCCCACGAACGAGATCGGAGTATTCGAGATGAAGGAGTCCGGCCTGGAAGAGGTTCTTAGTCCTTCGGAGATCTTCCTGTCGGAAAGGCCCGAAAACGTCTCGGGCTCCGCGGTGGTTCCATCCATGGAGGGAACTCGCCCCATCCTGGTGGAAATTCAGGCCCTTGTTACCTCAACAAGTTTGGCCATTCCCCGCAGGACGGCCATAGGGGTCGATTACAACCGTCTCGCACTCCTGGTGGCTGTTTTGGAGAAGAGGATGGGATTCAAATTGTATAACCAGGACATCTTTTTGAACGTGGCTGGTGGGATAAAGGTGGATGAGCCTGCGATGGATCTGGGAATTACCATATCCGTTGCCTCCAGCTTCCTGGATAAGCCGGTTCATCCCAAGACCGTGGTATT
>JBHIER010000146.1:0-7729 GCA_046760705.1 bacterium | reverse complement strand
CGGTCTATAATTTGACGCTGGGACTTTTGGCCGAAAAAGGAAGATATGAGCAAGCCTTTCATTACACAGAAAGAGCGAAAGCGAGAGCGCTGTTAGACTTGCTCTCTCTCGATCGGGTGGACATTACCGAGGGCATATCCCCGGAGCTTTTGGCCAAGAATAAAGCCTTGGAATCGAGGTTGAATAAAATTCAGCAGAACCTATTTGATGAAAATTCAAAACCCAAATCCGTACAGAATATGAAGCTCATGGCCACCCTTGAGGACAGTTTGAAGAGGATAAGGTCTGAACATGAGGAGATATTGCGGGAGATTGAGCTGAACCATTCCAGATATGCGACTCTGACCGGCGTCAAAGAGCCCCTCACTCTAAAAGAAGTGCAGGAAAGAGTGCTGGATGACGGAGTAGCCTTGATCGAATACATGGTTGGAGAGGATGGCACCATTGCCTGGGTGGTGAGGGAGAAGACAATAGAATATGAAAATATAGAAATCAACCGCGCAGAACTTGATTCCCTGGTCAAACAATGGAGGCA
Organism: bacterium; assembly: GCA_046760705.1. Taxonomy (GTDB): domain Bacteria; phylum JBHIER01; genus JBHIER01. The sequence goes on along the minus strand of JBHIER010000146.1, from coordinate 7,194 downwards.
GCCTTTTAAGGACGTCAAAGAGGGAAAGATAGATAATTTAGCTGATGTAAGGTTTGATGCGAAACTCTCCCACGAATTGTATCGGCGCATATTCAGGCCCCTTGAGAAACACTTACAGAGAGGCGATGCCCTGGTTATCGTTCCCGATGGGAGGTTGCATTATCTTCCCTTTGAGGCCCTAATCTCCAAAGTAGAGGAAAAAGAGTACGATAAAAGAATTGTGTTTTCTGAGTACGAGGATGTCCACTATCTGGTGGAAAAATATCCCATCTCCTACGGACCGTCGGCCAGCATCCTGGACCCTGAACTCAAGAGGCCTCGGGTCGAGGCGGATGAGTGGGGTAAGCTTCTGGCCTTCGGCAATCCCGATTTCGGCAAAGCTGGAGAAAGGGAAGGGAGGGATAATTTTCTGTCTCTTTTAATCAGGGATAGCAAGGGATGGGTGTTCAACCCCCTGCCGAAATCGGAAGAGGAGATAGACGAGATTACACTGACCATAAAACCATCTGAAAAATTCCTCAGACAGGAGGCGAAGGAGGAATACTTTAAGCAGAGAGCAGGTAACTTCGAGATGATCCACTTAGCCACCCACGGAATTTTGGAAGAGAAGCAGCCCCTGTACTCCCGAATCGTCTTCGCCCAGGACGACGACCCGACAGAGGATGGGTTCTTGCAGACGTACGAGATTTTTAATCTGCCATTGAATGCTGATCTTGTGGTCTTAAGCGCCTGCGAAACAGGACTGGGTGAATTGAGCCAGGGTGAGGGCTTGATCGGCCTGACCCGGGCTTTCATGTACGCCGGAGCGGCTTCGGTCTTGGTCAGCTTGTGGAGTGTGGAAGAATCTACGTCGAGATTGATGAGGGATTTTTATCGGAACTTGAAAGAGGGGATGACAAAGACGGAAGCGCTGAGGCGGGCCAAGATCAAACTTATTCACACTCGCGAGAGCGGTATGTCTTACGCCCACCCCTTCCTCTGGGCTCCCTTCGTGCTGATGGGGGAGGGGAGATGAGAAGATAGAAGGGATGAGAAGGGATGAGAGGGCGTGAGAGGGTGGATGGGATTGGAATCACAATGGGGTTAGGTCTCCATTTTCCCTTAGCTGGGCCCAGCCGCTTAGGCCGTGTTAAGGGACGTTGCCCCCTGATGGCTTCTGTGAAATCCCCAGCATTTGCTGTAAGGACAGAGTCTGATTCATAACAATCTCTCCTCAGCTATTGTCTCCGATCAATTCATACCATTCAGAAAGAGCGCAGGGTTTTTGCGCCGCCCCCCTTCTTTTTCATCAAAATCCAGTTTTTCCCTTGCAATTTTTTCCTTGCAAAGATATATTTGTCTCATTAAAAACTGTTGAGAAATTTCAGAGAAAACTGATAAGAGAGGAGGTGTTGGTGGCCAAAAGATACGTTTTTTCCTTCGGTGGCGGCAGAGCAGACGGGAATGTGCAGATGAAGAGTCTTCTGGGGGGAAAGGGGGCCAATTTGGCTGAGATGTCCCGATTGGGCATCCCGGTCCCCCCTGGCTTCACTATTACGGCCGAGGTCTGCACTTACTACATGCGAAGTGGGGGAAAATATCCCAGAGGGCTCAAGGGGCAGGTGGAGGGAGGGTTGAAGCAGGCCGAGAGGCTGATGGGGCGACGGTTCGGTGACCCGGCCGACCCGCTTCTCTTCTCCGTCCGCTCGGGGGCCAGAATATCGATGCCCGGCATGATGGAGACTGTGCTCAATATCGGTCTTACTGAGAAGACCATCCCCGGTCTGGTGACCAGGAGTGGGAGCGAACGCTTCGCCTACGATGCCTACCGCCGACTCATCATGATGTTCTCCGATGTGGTTCTGGAGAAGGCCGCAGGGGTTGTGCCTAAGGGGGGAGTTGGCATTCGGGAGCGGCTCGAGCACGAATTACAGAAGATGAAGAGTGCCAGAAGGATCGAAGAAGATACCGAACTGAATGGAGAAGACCTCAAAGAGCTCTGTACGGTCTTCAAGCGGAAGGTCAAGCAGGTTCTGAAAAAGGAGTTTCCGGAAGATCCTCGGCAACAGCTCTGGATGGCTATCGGAGCTGTGTTCCGATCGTGGAAGGGCAAGCGGGCCGTAGCTTACCGAAAGATCGAAGGGATTCCGGACGACTGGGGGACAGGGGTGAACGTTCAGGCCATGGTCTTCGGAAACATGGGAGACAATTCAGCCACTGGTGTGGCCTTCACCCGGAACCCGGCCACCGGTGAGAACAGATTCTACGGTGAATTTTTGGTGAATGCTCAGGGCGAGGATGTGGTGGCTGGAACCCGGACGCCCCAGGCCATCAACGAGACCTCGAAGACGGAAGCCTCCGAACACCTGCCCTCTCTTGAACGGTTGATGCCAGATCTTTACAGCCGGCTGGTTGATGTCCGCAACAAGCTGGAGAAACATTACCGGGACATGCAGGATCTGGAGTTCACCATAGAGGAGGGGAAGCTTTACATCCTCCAGACCCGGGTGGGGAAGCGCAACGGGGTGGCGGCCGTGCAGATGGCGGTGGATATGTGCTGTGAGGGATTGATTTCAAAAGAGGAGGCCCTGTTGCGGGTCGAACCGCACCAGTTGGACGAGCTCCTCCATCCCCTGGTCGATGCCGAAGCGGAGCGAAGAGCCGAGGTGCTGGCCACAGGGCTGCCGGCCGGACCCGGAGGAGCCTCAGGGCAGATCGTCTTTACGCCGGAGCGGGCCGAATCCTGGGCCCGGGAGAAGAGAAAGGTGATCCTGGTGCGGACCGAGACGAGCGCTGAGGACGTGGCCGGGATGCACGCAGCCGAGGCGATCCTGACCGCAGCAGGCGGGATGACGAGCCACGCCGCTCTCGTGGCCCGGGGCTGGGGCAAGTGTTGTATCGTGGGATGCGGCGCTTTGAACATTGGCCCAGCTCAAAAAACGATGACGGTCGACGGGCAGGTTTTCAAAGAGGGGGACTGGATCACCCTGAACGGCACCAAGGGGGTTGTCTATGCGGGCCAACTGCCCCTGATTTCCGTCGATCCGGAGCGGAACCGGGCTTACAAGACTCTGATGAGCTGGGCGGATCAGGTGCGACGATTGGGGGTTCGGACCAATGCGGACCGACCCCAGGATGCGGCCGCCGGCCGCCGGCTCGGGGCTGAGGGGATCGGCCTGTGCCGGACCGAGCACATGTTCTTCGGCCCGGCAAGGATCACCGCCGTGCGAGAGATGATCCTGGCCGACGACGAGAAGGGGCGCAGAAAAGCCCTGAAGAGGCTCCTTCCCCTCCAGCGGAAAGACTTTGCCAGCATCTTCGAAGCCATGGCCGGCCTGCCGGTGACGGTCCGCACCCTGGACCCACCTCTTCACGAATTTCTGCCCCAGGACGAGGCCAGCCAGAGGGAGCTGGCCCGTGAGTTGGGTGTTTCCCTTGAGGAGGTTAGGGCCAAAGTCAAGGCCCTCCACGAGGCGAATCCGATGATGGGCCATCGCGGGTGCCGCCTGGGTATCACCTATCCAGAGATCACGGCCATGCAAGCTCAGGCCATCATGGAGGCGGCCTGCCATCTGGCCAAAAAGGGCCTCAAAGTGTATCCCGAGATCATGATCCCCCTTGTGGGGACCAGGGAGGAACTGGAGAACCAACGCCAGGTGGTAGTGGAAGCGGTTGAGGCGGTGATCCGGCGCACCGGGGTGAAGGTACCGTACTCGGTGGGAACGATGATCGAAACTCCCAGGGCGGCATTGACCGCCGACCGGATCGCCGAAGTGGCCGATTTCTTCTCCTTCGGCACCAACGACCTGACCCAGATGACCTTCGGCTTCAGCCGTGACGACGTGGGCAAGTTCCTGCCCGATTATGTGGCCAAGGCCATTCTGCCGGACGACCCCTTTCAGACTCTGGACCAGTCTGGTGTCGGCCAGTTGGTGGAGATCGGGATCAGGCGAGGCCGCGCCGCCCGCCCGGACCTGAAGGTGGGCATCTGCGGCGAGCACGGGGGAGATCCCGCCTCGGTGGAGTTCTGCCACCGGGCCGGAATGGACTACGTCTCCTGCTCCCCCTTCCGGGTGCCCATCGCTCGGCTGGCCGCTGCCCAGGCCGTTCTGCGGGAGAAGAAATGAACGGAGAGGTGAATGGAATCTTTTGAACGACTGCTCACCTTATCCCCTATGCCATTCTGACGAAGGTCAGAATCCCCTGGAAGGAAGGAGACAGACGGAGATTTCGAAATCGGAGATCCTGAAACGATCCCGGGTCGAGGCCCGGGACAGGATTCAGGATGACATTTTTCAGGACATGGTTCGGAATTACAAATGATATAGCGTCTGTCCCTGGCACACAACCGGGAGATTCCTGCATTCGGAGAAATGACAGGTAGTGACAACAGACGAGGAGATTCCGGAACACGTCCGGAATGACAGGAAAAACAGGTGTTTCCGGACACACTAAATCGATAAAGATCATGTTTCACTCGTTTTTTCATATCGGTAAGCTTAGGACAATTCACCGGGAAAGGAGGTTTTGATATGAGAGAAAGAACTATTGTAACTATCGGCTTGATTTTGACCTTGGTAGCTTTCGGTCTGTCTCAGGCGGCTGTCACTCTCAATGGTCAACGGGGGCTGCTGCGCGTCCACTCGGCCAGGGGCTCTGACCAGGGGCTGCTGACCGTGAACCTTCACAACGAAGGTCGTTACGAGACGGACATGCCGGTCTCTATCAATCCCAATGGGATGGGGAAGGCCTATTATCTGACAACTCATTTAGGTCTTACCTACGGGATTACAGACTTCCTTGAGCTCTCTGCGGCCACATTGCTTTTAGGCGATCTCGGTCGCCAGACGACTCCCAGAAAACAGTACGAGACCAGTGAGGGGTTCGGAGATACTCAGTTGGGATTCAAATTGAGCTATCCGGGAGAATTGTCTGAGTACCTCCATCTTGGATTGCAGGGTTTTGTCGTTCTACCAACGGGGAGAAGTGGCAAAGGGGTGGTGGGTGTGCGCCAGGACCTTTTTAGCAGGGACGAAACGTATGGTGGAGGGCGAGTTCTCGTCGATTTCAACTTTGGGCAGATTGGCTGGCATTTGAACGGAGGATTCCTGGCCGTCGGTGAGCCAGAAACGTTGTTCGCTAATGCTTTCTACCCGCAGTCGGATCAGTTTCTTTTCGGTACTGGCGTGGAGTATGCGGCTGGACCCATCCTCACGCTCTTTGCTGAGGTCACCGGTGAATACACCGACACCGATCTTCTTGAGAAAAAGACCGCCCTCCGGTTCACTCCCGGGGTTCGCCTCTTCGGCCAGAACACCCCGGTGGATGTGGGTGTCGACCTCCGGCTCTCGCCGGAAGAGTCCAGAGAGCCCGATTGGAATCTGATTGTGGGTTTCAGCATAGGTTCGATGCTCAGACCGACGGTTGGAGTTCTTTTGGTGTCGGTGGTGGATGCTGAGACGGGCGAGCCCATGGCTGCCACGGTCACCTTTCCGGGGACGACGGTTCAGACTGTGACCACAGACGCTGTTTCCGGGTCCTTCGACATCGAGCTGGAGGAGGGCGAATATACGGTCCTGGTCTCAAATCCGGACTACTTCTCCCAGACGAGGGAGGCGGTGGCGGTGAGGGCTGGGAAGAGGATTCAACTGGACTTCACCCTGGAGGCCAGGCCCAGGGTCGGGAAGATCACGGGAATGGTGGTGAACAGCCGGACAAACGAACCGATCGAGGCCACCATCTCCTTTCCCCAGACCCCTGTGGAGAGTGTTAAAACCAGGCCTGCTACCGGCATGTTCGAGGTCACGCTGCCCGAGGGGACCGTTCTGGTCAAGGTCGAGAGTGAGGGCTACCTTTCGCTATCGGAGCCGGTGGTTGTCAAAAGAGACCTGACGGAGGTGAAGAACTTCAGCCTCCAGCCGCAGGTTGTCCCGATGGGGAAAGTGACAGGAAAAGTGGCCGATGTGGCCACCGACTCCGTCTTGTCGGCCTTGATCACGTTTTTGGACACCCAGATCCAGCCGGTGAAGACGAAAGAGCACGGGATTTACGAGGCCGAGGTTGCGCCCGGAACGTATCGGGTTGAGGCCGCCGCAGAAGGGTACGTGAGCAAGGTCGAGCCCGTTGTTGTCGAGGACGGGAAGACGGTTCTTCAGAACTTCGCCTTGCGCCGAATTCCGAAGAAGGGCGAGGTGATCCACCTCCGGGGGATCACCTTCGAATTTAACAAGTCAACCATCCGACCTGACTCATATCCGATTCTGGATGAGGCCGCCCAGACCCTGAAGGAGATTCCTGAACTGAAGGTCCAGATCGAAGGCCACACTGACAGCATCGGCAGCGACGAATATAACCAGAAGCTGTCGGAGGCACGGGCCAATGCGGTCCGGAATTACCTGATCGCCAGGCACCAGATAGATCCCAGCCGATTGGTAGCCGTCGGTTTTGGTGAGAAGCGTCCTGTGGCCGATAACAGCACTGAGGAGGGCCGCCAGTTGAATCGGAGAATCGACTTCGTTGTCTTAGCCACAAGGGATTGAGGGTCTCGGACTGCCCGTCAGACACGGAACGGGTCGGGAGAGTCTGAGCCACGAGGTGACCAATTCGGATTTTGGATTTCGGATTTCGGATTTCGGGATTCCCCACTCCGCATTCTGCAATCCGCACTCGGTACGTTCGGCAATCCTTCAAGTGGGCCATCCCGACGTGCCGGGATGAGGAGTCTGGTTAAAGTGGGTAGAACCATCGTCATCGCCAATCAGAAGGGAGGTGTCGGCAAAACGACCACCGCGGTCAATCTGTCGGCATGTCTGGCCGTGGCGGAACAGAGGACGTTGGTCGTTGATATCGATCCCCAGGCCAACGCCACCAGCGGTCTGGGTGTGGTGGTCGATGATGATGGAGATTGCATCTACGAGGTTCTCATGGGGGGAAACCCCCTCAGGGAGACTATTCTGAACACGGAACTATCGTATCTTCAACTTCTCCCCTCCCATATCAGACTTATTGGCGCTGAAGTGGAGTTGATCGGTACGGTCGCCCGGGAGACGAAGCTGCAAAAGGCCCTGGAAGGTGTGAAGGACGAGTATCAGTACGTCGTCATCGACTCTCCCCCCTCTTTGGGCCTGTTGACGCTGAACGCTCTCACGGCGGCAGATTCCATCATTATTCCCATCCAGTGCGAGTATCTGGCTTTGGAGGGCCTGACCCAATTGA
>JBHIER010000145.1:0-7743 GCA_046760705.1 bacterium | reverse complement strand
TCCTTATATTTTACGTCCTTCAAGTACAAATCATAATAAATGAATTCCAGCCCGCTCTTGATCTGGTGATGAGGGGTAACTTGGCTGGTGCCCTCCAGTTTGGTGGTAGTGATCACTTCCTTGTGATCCTGCCACCACATCTTCTCTCCGGCGACGATCCACCCTTCGGAATTGGTGTTATAGGGGAGGGTATCACCGTCGACAACATAAAGATGCTCGTAGTCCAGACTCTCTTTCCCCAAAACAGACTTGAGAACGTAATACTGGCTCAACTTCAACGTGTAGAAACTCCGTGAGTTCAGAGTGTGGGTCAAAATCGAACTGACCTGATAGCTCTTTCTACTCCGAGGTGGCAACCCTTGTAGATTGTATTTCCAGCGGTGTTCGTATTCGGTCCAGTCCCACAGGGAGAGGTGGCCCTGCAGGTTGAGTTTGAAGGCATCGGACAGCCCCAGGCTCAGCTTTCCAAGAGCGTTCTGCTTCTTAGCATTTTGATCGGCGAAGGTCTGAGTCCGGTAGGAGAGGATCTCCTTGCGCCAGCGGCTGTAGGGCGAATACAAATTTGTGGACAGAAAGTATCTGGTCTTTGCCGTCAGGGGCCCCCCGAGGAAGAGTTCGTAATAGTTCTCGTCGTCAAATGAACCGTCATCGAAATAGCTGGGATGACCAGATAACTGGTCGGGTAAATATTCCGATAAAAAAGGAAATGTCTTTTCTAAATTTCTTATACTCCAGGTGGGCAACCATTCGGAGTACGTAGATATTTGGCCGTGGTGTTCCGATCCCCCCTCCTTGGTGACCACATTCACCACCCCGGACATGGCCCGGCCGTATTCGGCGTTGAATCCGCCGGTCTGAACGCTCACTTCGGTAATAGCGTTATTGGGGATCTCAGAGCCAGCCACGCCCTCAATGGCTTCCTGGATGGGGATGCCATCGACTAAATAGATCACCTCCGTCCTGCGACCGCCGCGGAAGTGACCGGCGGTCACACCTGGTTGGATATCGACCACCTCCTGGAAGGAGCGAAAGGGCTTGTGCGCCAGGTCCCGGCTCGATACAAAATGGGTGGAGGAGGTGATGTCCTTTTGAATCAGAGGCGGCTCTGCTGTGACGGTGATCTCTTCGAACTCAAGCACAGTGGGCGACAGAGCAAAATCCGCCGTACTGCGTAAATCGATGTTGATTCTCACCTTCTCCTTGGTCTCCGACACGTATCCCATCATACTGGCTCGCACTCTGTACGTTCCTGGTGGCACATTGTTGATGAGAAAGAACCCATCGGGGCCGACCATGGTGCCCAGATTCGTCCCTAAGATGACCACATTGGCCCCTTGAAGGGGCTCGCCGCTCTTCCCATCGGTGACTGTGCCTGCAAGGGTGCCGGTGGTGCCACCGAAGGCAGCGTTCCATTGGCCTATCATAAGAACGAGAAAAGACAGAATTACAATGGATTTAAACTGTTTCCTAAACGTACCCATTTTATATGAAAGATTGCAGGGAACAGCATGGGAAAGACATGGACGGATTGGAAGCCGCGTAATCCCTCATTTTCCCTTCAATTCCCTGATTCTTTAAACAACTCTGTTGCTTCTTGCCTCCCAAGTCAGCGCAGCACCACCATCTTCCTCGTCTGGCCGAACTCAGCCGCGGTCAGCCGGTAGAAATAGACCCCACTGGCCACATCGTCGCCGTAACGATCCTTCCCGTCCCATTGGACCGTGTAATATCCCGGCTCTTTGGGCTCATTTACCAACGTCCTCACCTCCTGGCCTAAGATGTTGTAGATCTTAAGGGTGGTGTGGACAGACATTAATGGCTCCCCGCTCTTCGCTCTCCGCTCTCGGCCGGCAAGGGTGTAGCGGATGATCGTGGTGGTATTAAACGGATTGGGGTAGTTTTGGCCCAACTGGTAAGTTGAAGGAATTTTGGCCTGTGCCTCATCGTGAGGGCCAATCTGAATCTGATACTCTCCCAACTTATCTACAAGAACGCTGATACTATTCTCCCGAGAGTTAACTTCGCCGCCCACGTACTTCCAGCCCGAATCGTCTCGCCAGTACACGGCCAGTTCAGACTCCTCTCCCTCATCGATTTCGTTGTACCCTATAATGAGAACCGCGGGTTTCTCCAGAACCGCCCCGGTGGGGCCGATGCGGTACACCTTGCCCACCGATCTCCTCCCCTCCGGATCGGGTACTGTGTAACTGAAACTCTCTTCAGGGTAAGAAAGATCATCTACCTCTCCACTGTCGAGTGAAAAGATCGTCACCCAGGTGTCTTTGGCGAAGCTACCCGCAGGAACATCTAAGATCAACCTGCCGTCACAGGAGGCCACTCTCCCCCCTGTTTTGGCCGGGATAAACTCCACCGTGAAACTGGTGCGATACTCGGGGGCGTGGTTACCGCTCACGTCCTGCCCGGCCACCTTCACCTCCACCACTCCGTCCCCCGACAGCCACCAGTCCCCGTGATAGATGTGGGGCAAATTGGGCTGCCAGTCACTGGAGGATGGACGAAACAACCGCACCATCACCGTGTCTGTCAGGGCTCCCTGAGTGAGCTCAATCAGCGGAATATTCCTTCGGCCCGAAATAAGCTCTTCGGAGGAGAAAACATATATATCCAGAGACCGGTCGTCTATGGGGCCATGGAAGATGGCCACCTCGAGGGAGTCAGGCGGGGTGACGTCGTCGGAAATATAGAGAGCACCTTCACCGGCCAACCAGCGAGTGACGATGGCCATGTAGATCGTTTTGTATTCGGTCTTATATCCGGAGACATCGCAGTATCCCCGGTTTTCCGAATCCAGAGGGATGAACTCCACCTGAGCCCGGGGGTCCAGGGGTTCAAGCCAGTCATTGGCGGCCTTAATCACCACCAGAGAGTATTCGGAGCCGTCCTCTCCGTTAAACACCAGGATTGAGTCGATATCGCCGGAAAAAGTGGCCGTCATGGCGATAAATGAGGCGCTCCAACTGGAAGTCCAGGTGTACCTAAAAGGCGGACAGAGGAAACCAGGTAAGCACCAGTAGAAGAAGCTGTTGATGACGGTGCCCTTCACATCCTGCGGGCTGAGATATTTCAGGCTGTACCTTCCCTCCCAGAAGGTGGTGTCGGCGGCCAGGCCCAGGCTGAGGAAGTACCAGGTGAGGGCGAAATCTTCAAAAATCTGGGAGAAGGTCTTCGAATAACCTTGTTCCTCCAAGCTGACATTGATGGCCTCCACACCCTGGTACCGATTGTCAGCCGCCAGAGCCCTGATGAACTCAAGACCGTACCGTTCGAAGTAGAAGTGCATGAGCATCGAGTTCTGGACCTCGTTGGGCTCCCACTTGTATTGGGTTTCAGACCAGGGACCGGGAAATCCTGAGTAGCCCACGAAAGGGTCCATGGGCGGGAAGTAGCCGGTGGCCACCCCGTAGCCGCAGAGGAACTGGGCCAGCATGGAGCAGCCCTCGGCGAGCCACCTCTCTTCATTAGGATCGTTGTACCAGTGGATCATCCGCTGCAGGCTGTGGGCCAGGCTGGCCAGGGCCGTGGGTGAAGTGGGATCGGTGGGCAGACAGTCCAGATACAACAACTCGTGCTCGTTGCTCACCGTGTCCACCCGGGCGGAATATTCGTTCACCGGGTCGAAATAGCCATACTCAGCCAGAGGTCCGAGGAAGCTCTTGCCCCACCATTGCCACCCGGACCAACCCCTGGCTCTGACGTCCATCACCAGAATATAGATTCTGGGGTCGCTGTCAAAGTCCGGGGGCTGACCGAAGACAGAAGTCACCTTGTCGTAAATACCGGCCCTGCTGCCCAGCACACCTGAGGCACTGCTATCGACGGCAACAGTGGAGTTCTCGAAGGCATCCAGAATGGTGGCCACATCGCTTGAATCGACATCCCCCAGATCCCATCTGTCGTTCTCCACAAAGATGTAGCACTTCTCTCCCACCGCCCGACATACCGCTTCGGTTCTAAAATAGCCGCTGGAAAAATAGGATCCGCTCCATGACCAGAAGGTCGCTGTGTCGCCCACCGAGACGGTATTGTCCTCACCGCCCCTGACAGGGGAGACCTGCACAAGGCTTAGGGCTACTGCTAAAACGATGATCTCCCACCTGTATTTGACCCTATCAGAGGTTCTCATGATAAATATCAATATTTTACCGCCAATTCGACAAGATCTTTTGCTACGTGGGGTATTTCTTTCCTAAATTTATGAGACACCTTATGCTTTGCAATATGATTGATATTTTCCTCGGTCCATTTAAGGTATCGCATTTGCAAATGGTCCCCTGAATATGTTTACGGCTTTGAAAGTGGCTCGGACTTCAGTCCGAGACTCATATTCATCCTTCTGGCTTTCTTAGCCCTCTTCTGCCCTCTGATCCCTTCTTACTGAATATATATCATTGCCTACCACCTGTCAACTCCAATTACTCCATCAAACCTGACCAGGAGAAAAACCGTTGTGCATGAAATCGTAACTACGGAAAGAGCTTGCCAAATTTGTATATGTACTGTGTAGGTGTCCCTCCCCCGAAGATGGCTGGCTGTGAACTTCGAAAGCAGCCCCACAGGTACCCGTTGCCCCAGCACAGTTGATAAGGGGCCCAGGGCTGGATCGGCTCATCAAAGACGTAGTAGCCGAGAACGTGGAGATTCTCATCCAACATGTACAACCGACGGGTGCCGCGGGAGTTGAGCCAAAATTTCTCGCCGTCCCAGGCAATACCCGTCGGATTTACTATACCGTCATCTATTTCGGTTGTGGGAAAGGTGGCTGTCACGGACAGATCTTGGTTGTGCTGGTAAATCACGTCGTCCTCAGCATTGTCGTCCCACAGGTAATAGGAAAAACCATAAGCGCCAGGTGAGCAGGACCACAGTTGGTACCCATCCCAGGTGAGGTCCCACAGATCACCGGCTGATGCGATTTCGGCTGGCAGCTTGTATGATGCCTTTATTAAAACTGTGTCACCGGCAGTGAGGGTTAGTTCATAGAATTTGTCCTTCTGATCGTCGTACGTTAGCAGATTATTCTGGCACCATTCCAGGCCCAGGGGGGCTATGTAAAACTCCCCGTGGTGGGGAATGGGGTAGCGAGGCAGGTTATATTTTTCTGCCACAGACATGTAAGAATCATAGTTATGGGCAATTATTCGACCTTTTGCAGAGTCTGCCGACCAGAGATTGGCCCCGCGCCACACCAACCCTTGAGGACTTAACGACCCCCAAGCGCCTGGATTATACATATCCAGATGGTAAAATATCTTGCCCAAAAGAATATCATCGACTCTGAGGGTGTCGTAGTCCATCTCCACCGAACCTGAATAAGGCTCAAAATAGTCCTTGGTGACTTCTATGGTATAGTCTTTACCTCCCAAAACGTGGTCAAAAAAGTAAGTGCCTGTTGCGTCGGTAGTGTCGATCTCATCCCCGAGCATAACCACCGCGCCTCTCACCGGCGTCCCATCGGCTGAGCTGAGCACCCTCCCCCGCACTGGATAATTGGGTAATTCTGCAGGAATGATCTGGTGGTGCTGCTCCTGCCAGCAGGAGACCAGCCAGAGAAGGAGAAAAAGACAGAAGAGAATAATTCCACTTTTTACTTTCGCTTTCACCAGTGCTTGTTTCATCTTTCAGCTTTCAACTTTCAAATAGTGGGATTAAAAACTTTTTCCTTTCCTTGATTGAAGCAGAATTTAGTTTGTCAGTGGAAAAGAAAAAATCCCAGCTATGAAGGTTTTTCTAAAAAAATAATTCTTTATATGTGCTGCTGTAGAACGAAAATAACCTTCAACAGTTTGGGACTGAAGTGTTTCCTGCTGGAGTTTCCCGCATGCGGGATTAAATAATCGATATCCTCTTGCATCTAACATCTATCTCATGGTGGGCACGTACCGATGCCCAGAATGACGTTCACGATCCCGATTAAGTCCAGGACATTGACAGCCTCATCTCCATTGCAGTCGGCAGCCCACAACTCACTTGCTGACGGGGCCGGAGGAAAACCAAGAATAATATTCGCTCCCCTGAGCACATCAAGGACATTGACCTGGCCATCACGATTGACGTCACCTTTGGTCAACTCTTGTGCTGTTCCAAACCAGTCCAATATGTTGCCCATCAGCCTCCGGAAATCCTGGCTCGCAACTATGTCCGTGCCTGTGTCCTCAAGCAAATATTCGACGTTCCAAGGTAGAAAGACTGTCCTAAAGGTGCCGCCGTCGCATCGAACGCCGGTGCCTTCGTCATCTACGGTGAAGAAGAGATCAGCCCCCAGTTCATTCGCCTTCGTGTATTTCATCCAGTACTGGTGAAACCAGTCCAACGGCCAGGTGTGCCGGAACGGCTCCTCAGCAAAACTTCCTGTAACAGGATCACCAATGACGCCGTATAGAGTTTTCTCATTGCCAATGCCGTCTTCAGTCGTCGCCGAGTCAAGGCCAAAGAAATCGTAGGCGAAGTCTCCAGGTTCAAAGGTCGGGTTCCAGGGCTCATAATTCAAGCCAAAGTAGAACAGTTCTGCATAACAGAGGTTCAACGGTCTATCAGCAGAACCTGTCTGGAGGAAGTCTGCCCACATGTTGTCGGCGTACCCTCTTGTGGGAAGTGGTGGTTCATTCAGACGAACCTGACCCCAAAGGATAACAGTGTTCCAGCCGTAGTTCGTTACCGAGGAATCAATCCCCCCGTGGGCATCCACATTCCAATATTCATAGACATACTCCAGAGAATCGAATAACTCCTTGTAGAACTCCGGCAAATCAAACCCGTACCTGTAGCCGACAAGCAAAAGACTCGCCTCAGGATGTACAGGTTCCAGGCGAGCGAAGGTTTGGTGGATGTTGGCGGATTGGAGACCCACCTCATCAACTGCTGAGACCCAATACTCCACCTCTTCGCCAATAGGTGGAGAAGGAATGTGCCCAGCGAAGAGACCGCCTTCCGATGGTCCAGTCATAGTGGTGCTGTCAGCCAAACCGTTGACGGACCAATGAAGATAGGCCGCAGATATTCCTGCCCGGCCGGGATCTTCGAGATCGTGGTCAACAATCTGAGCAGTGATAGGATAAGGCCCAGATCCATAGGTGTCATTGAGTTCATCCATATTGGTGATTAGGGGCGGTGTATTTCCGTAATAACTCACCACCGCTTCCACCCACAGGGAGTAACTTCTCAAAAACCAACCGTTATGTACGCCATCAGGTCCACAGCAATCGGCATAGTACTTGAAAAAGTGATAAGGCACAGTGTATTCCTGCTCGGCAGAAAGGCCATGTCCGGACTGTTGAAACATCATCATGCCCACACAGAAGGGACCGTCTCCCAGGTCTGCCTCACCCACCAGCGATGCTGAAACTTCCACCCAGGAATTGTTCATTTCGCTTGTAACAGTCAGCGGAAAGGGGCCCCAAAGATGTTCACCGAGAGGAGAGTGGCCTAAAACCCATCCTGGCATCCATTGGCCGTTTTGGTGAGTACCGACCCAGCCAAATGCATCAGTACTGTCGGTGGTCGTAATATGTCCGTCGTACCTTGCCCTGTAAACGTCGATGAGGATATTTCCCGCAAAGCTTTTAAAATGTATGCGGATCGCTTTGAGGCTACACTGAGCCTGTGGCTTCAACCACATTGCGACTGAATCCGCTGGAAGGAAGAGGAAGCTAATGTTAGTGCTGGACGTTTTTCTCCAGGTAAGGGTATCGAGCAACCCTTGCCCGGATTCAAACGGAGCGAGTA
>JBHIER010000144.1:0-7757 GCA_046760705.1 bacterium | reverse complement strand
CGACCACTTTCATGTGGTCAAGACGATGAATGAGGCAGTCGACAAGGTTCGCAAGTGCCAGGCGTATGAGCTCAAAGAGCTGTTGCGGGCCATCTATGCCGGAGAGAACCTCCAGACGGCCACAGTCGAGTTGAGCCACTGGATACAGGAGGCTCAAGCCAATGGTATTCCCGAAGTGGCAGAGGCGGCCGGTACTTTTGGCCGCTGGAAGCCAGAGATCCTCAACTTCTGGGTCTACCGCATCGACAACGCCGTCACCGAAGGTAAGATCAACAAGATCAAAACTCTCAGGCGTCGGGCCTACAACTACAACAACTTTGAGCCCCTTCGCCTCAAGATCTTGCAACAGCAATAGGCGCCTTTTCTGTCAAAGAACAGAGAACTTCTTGCTACCGTCCCGGCGGTAAAAGGGGACAGTACGCTTAAAAAATCACGACAGATGAAATAAGAACAAGAAAAATTCATAAAACTTTCACGACAGATGACAAAGACCTAAAATTATGATGGGTAGAAAGATAGAGGTGAGCCCATGTCTAAAGTAGTGGAAACCGGCCTGGCCAGAGAAGTTGTCACCCTCGAGCAATTTCGGAAACTGATTCGTGATGACCAGAAGGCTGATCTGATTGACGGGGTAATTTACGTGGCGTCGCCGAAGTCTCGGCGGCACACTACGATTCGCCAATTTTTGGAGTTCCTATTCCTTGGCTTTTGCAACGTCATGAAACCCGAGGATGATGTTGACAATCAACACCACATCCAGAATGTCGATCTCGCCATCTTCGTTCAGATCAGCCGCCCAGAGCTGTTGCGGGGTGGGCTGGTATGTGCCGAGGATGATGCCCACGGCGAGAACGACATCGAGAATGTTTATTTCACCATCACCGTTGATGTCACCTTTCTCCTCCGGCTGTCCCTCCCGAAGGACCTCTATCTCGTACCATGGGGTTTGATAGAAACCACTGATCTCGAAGGAGAAGTGACCAAAGCTGTCGGCAACTGCCGGTATCCACTCCCTTTGCTCCCCGGTTGGGGACAGGCTGAAGACAAAGACGTTGTCGGCGTCCGTGAGGGTGAGTCCTATCGAAGCCTCGATGGGCTGCATGAGTGTCGGCGCTGCCCCCCAATTGGTAGAGACAGAGGTGGAATCGCTGTTCCATATCATACCCGTATTCTCGGCCCGCCCCACAGCGGACAGGAGCAGCACTTTCGAATCTGCGATGGGCAAGGAGTCGAGGGAGGTGAGGAGGATGGTGGCAAAAGATGTGCGGGAACCAATTTTGATATTACTCAAGGCGAGCGTATCGCCCCCGATCCAGCCCGTTGCCCCCTGAGTGAAGGGGGTGTTGACGGTGAAGATCTCCTCTTGAGTATCCCAGGTCAGCTCGCCTGTGTCGCTGGTGTGGGGGTGAGGTGGGGTTCCGTCTGAATAAAAGGTCGTATCAGAACCCTCAAAGGTCTCGCGCTCGATTCGGTGAACGAGGGCCCAGGTCGGAGAGAGGGCGCCTTGGACGTGAAAACCTTCATCCCAGTCAAAATTCTTTATGGACATGAACGTCTCCCCATCGGTGTGGCGGAGACCGATCGATTCTGTCGCCGGCCTGACGTCTCCGCGGCGGTAAAGGAGGGCCGCGGTCGGAACAAGGCTCATCACCACGGGGTTGCTGTCCACATCGAAATAACTGGAGATGTACTCCCTATCCCACTCTGTGGGGTGATGATGGTACGAATAAATAAAGATTCCGTCCCAATCTTGCAGGGCAGCATAGCTGCTCAGAAGAAGAGGAAACTCGCACTGGTAAAAATTTGGGGCCGGCTCGTTGTATTCGGAGATGGTCAGGGATTGGTCCTTCACTTTCGATTTGGCCAGCCAGGAGATCGTCCCCCCGTCATCTTCGGCGACCATGGGTGTGTTGGGGATGTACCAATCTTCGGGGTCCCAGGGATCGTGAGGGAAGATAGGGTGCTGCCAGTAAGCGTGGGCATCGACGTAGTCCATCTGCGCCTGTGATTTGATGCTCACCAGGCCGTAATAGTTGTTCGTCCCGGTGACCGGGACACGGACGCCGAGGCTGTCGTGGATGAAGGACCGCATAATCTCCAGATAGGTCTGCTCCGTATCGTAATAGAATCGGGTCAGATCTTCGGCCCTCTTATCGGTATACCCGTCCAGCTCCGAAACGAGAAGGCGGCGGACGGTCCCTTCAAATGGATCTTCGTCCGATTCCAACCCAACGATCTGGGACTCAGAGTAACTGACCCCGTCGAGCCAGACCGTTCCGGTTGTGTCTCCTATCTCAAACGTGATCCGCACGTCGTTCGGATCTGTGCCCGTGGCCAGGAAGGAGGTAGAATAGAAGGACCAGGTTTCGGTCAGATCCACCCTCCACCACAGTCCATAGCCGTTCCATGGCGAACCGTCTTTCATCACTGCCACCTCAATGGTCCGGGGTGCGCTCGCTTTGGCCCAGAAGGAGACCTGGTAGGCAACACTCTCTTCGATGCGATGATTTACCTGTTTAAACTGGAGGTGCCAGACGGTTCCGGTCACGGCCGTGACATCGAGTCTGACAGAGGCGGTTCCCTCGACGAAAGTGGTCATATCCTTGGAGTACTCCGCATCAGCCGGTTGGTGGATTTCGAGAATCCAGTTGTCGTCGATATTCTCCTCGAACCCACCGTCGCGGATCATCTCCTCCCCGGCTGGGATCTCCCCCTCGCTCCAGGCTGTCTCGAGAGCTTCCCGCATCCCGTACCGGTCAACGAGCCAGAGGTTCCACAACGAATCGAGCTTTTCCACATAACAACCGGTCAGATCGTGGTACCAGCCGTTGTATCCGTTCAGTGCATCCGAAAGCCACCCTTGAAAGAGGGAGTTTTCGTTGGTCACCTCCACCAGAGCCACGGCCGGATCGTCGCAGAACCGCAGCCCGGTATAAGGGTTGAAATGGGTTAGCAGGTTTTGAGCATACTCTTTCTGAAGGTCGATGAGGGTGGGTTCAAAGCAGGTGGCAAATTTGGCATAGGACTGAAGGTCGTCCGGGCAGGGGATGCCATCGTAATAATTGAAATGTCTGCCCACGTGGAGGTTGAGATCGGTATAGATGCCGTTCTCCTTCAAAGCGTAAATGAAATAGCTCAATCTGTCGAGAGCGTCCGGGTCGAGGTGGCGGGTGTCGGGATAATCATCATCAATGATCCCATCGGGATAGCGAGCGGAATCCATGTGGTGGCAGCGGAGGATATTGAACCCGAACTTGGCCATCCGCCGGGCGATCTGATCTGCCTCTTCGTGGGTGGGCAGATTTGCCCCGAAGCTCGTGTTCGTCCCGAAGAAGGTGATCCGCGTATCGTCATCGAAGTGGAAGTGCCCATCATCGCCAATCTCTAAGAATCCGTGGGTGCCGGCCGGCCCATCATTCAACAAGCTGCCGACATGGGTTATGGTGCGGGTTGAATCATTCCAGGGAAGGTGGAACTCGTACCAGTTCTCTCGCTGAGCGCAAACAGATTTTTCTGAGAGAAAAAGAGACAGAGTTAAGATTGCCCTGAAAAGGACAATTGGATATTTTCTCATTGTTTTTTCTCCTGGTATGTGGGGTTGCGGAGCCACCCGACACAACTCTAATTTTCTAAGGTTGCCCAACCACCCTCCCGATTAGCCATCGCCATTCGCATTGCGGAGCGCCAGTCATCATACATATTAAGATATTAAAAATCTTATTGACTGACAAGGTAGTTGGAAATAATTTCCTCTTTCAACCACCAATAGCAGAAATTACTCAAAGACACTCATCACGTTCAAGGATCATATTGACTATCTTTATACAATCAAGCACGTTCACCTGGCCGTCGCCATCACAATTGCCCAGAGGTCCATTACAATCAGCACCCCAGATCTGATCTTGAGTGGGCTCAATCAGCTTCAGAATGATGTTCACAACAAATACTGCATCTGCAACGTTGATAGCACAATCGGTATTCACATCACCCTTGATATTCGCATATTCACCAATTTGAATTGAGAACTCTTTCTCATCCGTATCTCCTAAAACATCTTCCACGAGAACCGTAAGGTCAAAGGTGCCGACTTCATTTGGTTTGCCTGAGATCACACCTGATGTATTATCCAAGTTCAAACTTTCTGGCAGAGCACCTGAAACAATCGACCATGAGTAGGGAAGGCAACCCTCTATCGCATCCACAGTTTCGTTGTAGGGACAACCCTCTGTGCCATCTGATAGACTTTCCGTTGTAATTTCTATCGTCCAACATTCGCAGATTTGAAAGGTGCTATCGCTCTGATTACAGCAAACAGGATCGGATACATCACAGATTCTGACCACCCAATTTGTTAAGGGCGTATTGGGAACAGTCCAGGGGTGGGTGCCATCGTCAGGGGTGCTGGCCACCACTGTCTGCCAACTCGACTCGCCGTCGGTCGAATACTCAATCTTCACATTGCCACTCGCGTTCCTGGAGGTCCAGGTGATATTCTCAATCTCCCCGACACACCAGGTCTCTCCCCCATCGGGCGAAGTTACATTAATCTGGCACTGAGCAGTTGGTATTGAGATGCGGCTGTAGTAGACGTCCTGCTCGCCATTGAATGTCGCCGCCCAGGCCAGGTGGGCGCCGGTCGCATCGGAGATCATGTGAAAGTAATCGCCCATCTTCTCCTGCTGAGGCCAGCCGACATGCGGATCGAATGACTCGGACAGCCGCTTATTCTCGGACCAGGTGACACCAGCATCCCTCGAGTACGAGTAGTAGAGTGAAGAGTTATAGCCGGCGGCGTCGCGGGTATCGAGCCAGACAACATCGATACGGCCGTCAGGGGCAACGGACATGGTGCCGAACCACTGCCAAGCGTCGCTTTCCGGATCGTCGTTGATACGGACCGGTGGACTCCACGTGGTTCCTCCGTCAGTGCTCCTCGAGAACATGACGTCGAGGGGGTCGTCGGAATCATGAGGGTTCACCGAACACAAAAGATAGACGTTGCCCCGCGTCGGTCCGGACGAATGATCGACGGCGATCCAGGCCTGTCCGAGTATTCCGACGGGATTCGGGCCTTCGCCGAACCAGATCTCCCCACCCAGGGAAACCGTCTTCGAAAGATCCCATGTCACTGTCTGGGCGGGGTCTTGTGCGGTTGTCGATTTGAGCACGATGAAGTCGGTGTCCGAAGCACCGCAGACGTAAAGCTCACCGTCTGGTCCTACGGTGAGGACACCCCAGTAGGGTTCCTCCTGGATGTAAGAACAATCTTCATAGCTGAGGCCCGCATCGGTCGAGCGGGTGAAATTGCCCGGAGAACAGACACTGTAGTGGCCGTTCCAGTGAGCGTAGATGTTACCGCTCCCGAGGCCGGTCGTCCTGTCTATGGCCATCCACTGCTTGTCGCCGCCCTGGGCGAAGGTTCCAGCATCCCACGTGGCTCCGCCGTCGGTCGACTTGAACACGTCGCATACCCAGCCAACAGTCAGGCTGTTGTAGAAAAAGTTACCCTCCGCATCATAATCCAGCACCGGATCCGATCGGAAGACTCCCGGCTCGATCACACCGGGGAATGTCCACATCTGACCACTGTCCGTGGTGTAGCCCCAGCCAGCCTGGCGAAAGTTGCTACTAATAGTGTCGAACTGTCGCCAGCCGATGGCCATCCTGGCGGGATCTGTCGGATCGACGGCAATTGAAGGCTCGTTGGCAGCATCACCGAGAATGTTCTCACCATTTTCGGTAATATTCACCTGGACGGTGACTATTCCGGGCGATGAAAATCGGTAGCCCGGAGATGTCTGTTGCTCACTTTTCGGAACAGGGATATATTCATCGTCAGGGAATTCAGAGCGTATGTCAGACGATGGCGGAACAACCGTGTCTTGCTCGGGTTCCTGGGAAAAGCAAGGAAGCGCGAGAAGGATAAGGACCGAAAGGAACGGGACGATCGTTTTCATTTTAGCCTTCCATGATTGTTGAGAGCATTGATCACCTTCCTTTTTACTCCGGTTAGTGAATGCGCTACGCTCCAAATATGAATCTGACTTCTCCGGCTATTTCTGTCCCGAAGGGGTTCAATCGACGATTCCGAAGATGTCCGCCACCGTTCCCCATAAGCCCAGCCCGACTCCTGAGCATGGGCGCAAATGACAAAGACTACCGGCGCATCGGCAATGAAGGATTGACCGTAGGCCGCCCGGCTCAGCCCCTCTTTCGCCTCACGATTCGTGACCACATAGAAAAACCAGGGCTGGCAGTTCCCGGCAGATGGGGCCCAGCGCATGGCCTCCATGAGCCGTTCGAGATCGCCGGCCCTCAAAGGGTCGGACTTAAAATCGCGACAGGACTGCCGCTTCAGAATGAAATCGATGACGTTCTCAGCCATCATCCACCTCCGTTCCCTCAACTCTCAATACCGCCAGCGCAACTACAAGGCTCGACAGGCGGTGTCTCGGAAATTGTACAATTTTCGAGACGAGCCTAAATCTTAACCGCCTTCGTAGGACAGACTGTCTCACAGGTGCCGCACAAGATACATTCCGTGGACCGTACGCGCTGACCGCTAAGAATGTACTCCTTGATTGACACATCCATGGGGCAGTTTGTGTCGCATTTTTGGCACTCGATGCAGTCCTCGCCAGAAGACCCAATCTTCAGCCGGGCGAACAGAGGGCCGAAGAGCTTGGCAATAGCGTAGTGGATGACTACCTTCGTAAAAATGCCGGCATGCAGGTAGAAGACCATCTGCTCCATCTGGAGGTTCTCGCGGTTGTAAACCCCGATGAATCCTAAAAACACCGGCACCATAAGAAGCATAGACACTCTCCGCCCCAGTCCGATCTCCCGGTTGGTGTACAGATCCTCAATGACCATGCCGATGGAGATGGCACCACCAATCGATGGGAAGAAGAGCAGGCCCGCCAGGCCCGCACCAATCGCCAACGGGATACCGTTCTGAAGACGAATGTCATTTCTCCTTTCCTATCAAACTTAGGCACTCATCTTTTTTCGCCTTTCCATAATATTGCGTCCCGACAGAACAGATGCAAGAGGTTTCGCCAAAAAGTTACGAGGAATCCTTCGCTGTACGAAAACCGCCGGGACTTCTTTGTCCATTTTTGTCTTGACACCGTTACTTCCCTCGGTTATTTTAAATACAGAAGAGATCAGGTTTGAGGCACCTCAGAGTTCCATCGATGTGATGCAAAAAAGGGGTGAGAAGGCATGGGCAGAAAGGATAAAGTCTCGTCAGAACAGAAAAAGAAAGCCAAGCTGACTCTAAAGGAGAGGCGGAAACTGAAGAAAGAGAAGAAGAAGGAGAAGATATAGCTGAGAGCTTGGTTCCATCGGGTTGGGCCGTGCTTCGGATTCTGCTGACGAATCACTCAATGCACGCATTCACGTGCCAACTGTAGGAACTGTTCTTTACCTCAAGGACAGCTTCTCTACTACTTTGATCTACAGCAGATCCGGGGTGAGGGCCCACCCCACGGCCCAGTTCCCGTTTTCCCTGAC
The DNA here is from genome assembly GCA_046760705.1 of bacterium. Lineage (GTDB taxonomy): Bacteria > JBHIER01 > JBHIER01. The sequence goes on along the minus strand of JBHIER010000144.1, from coordinate 242 downwards.
GAGACATACTATACCGCCCATTCTGAAACGGACGACCGGACTCTCGGCATCACCGGTCAAAAGCAGGCTGGCCAGCCGGCTGAGAAAAGGGAGGTGGCCGACGAGCACGACCGGTCCGGTCTCGCTCTCCAGCCCTTCCGCCATCGGGGCGACATCATCTTTAGGAGCGAGTCCCTGGACGGCCTTCACCCCGGAGGGCGGTGAGAGCTGTTCGGCCAGAATCAGGGCCGTCTCCTCGGCCC
>JBHIER010000143.1:0-7828 GCA_046760705.1 bacterium | reverse complement strand
AATTCCGGACGACCGGAAGGACGATATCATCGAGAACGTGGAAGCCGGTGCCAGAGGGTGGCGGGCCTACATCGGTTCTGTCTTGACCCCCATTGGGGTGCTGGTTGTGCTGGCCGCTGTTTCGGGGATCTTTCTCTTTTTCGGAAATATGCTCTTCGGCGGGCAGGCGAGCTTCCGACAAGTGCTGAGTATGTACGCCCATGCGGGAGTTATTGCCGTCCCCGCCTCGGTGGTGAAAGTACCCCTTATTCTGGCTCAGCAGTCCCTGCGCGTCCAGACCAATTTGGCCCTCTTCCTCTCGGCTGATGCGGAGCAGAGCCTCCTGTATCGCCTCTTGGCCAAATTTGACATTTTCACGATCTGGGAGGTGATCCTCCTTATCATTGGCCTAGCGGCCATCTATCGATTCTCAAACGGCAGAGCAAGCGCTATCGTTTTGACGTTATGGGGATTGTGGATCGCTGTCAGTCTGGCCTTGGGTAGTGTGTTCCAAGGATTTGGCTTCGCATAAGTCTAATAAGTCTAAAGGAAAATTGCAACTATTCAGCCCGCATATTTGGATAACTTCATTACATCTGTCATTCCGGTTCCGACGACTGGAGGATACCGCAATCTCCTTAATGAATGCGCATATTCTGGCATTGTGCTCTGCTTCAGCCGGAATGACAGTGCATAGCTGAATGGTTACAGAAGATTTTCTCTCAAGAGTCTGTGTGCTGGAAAGCACGAGGAGGTGTATTTGATGAACAGTGTTTACGTCTGGAGCCATCGGGTTGATTATCGCATGCCTTTTTTCATTCTGATTGTACTTTCAATGCTTTTTTTCTCTGCAAACTGCGGTCACTCCCAGGAGACGGGGATTGACTTCAGCAAACCGCTAACCGTAGAGGATTGTCTCCGGATTGCCATGAGGAATGCCCCCTCGATGAGAACGGCTGAGTATGCCTTGAAGGCGGCCGAGGCGAACGTTCTCGGCGCCTGGGCAAACATGGTTCCCAGCTTGAGCACAAGCGTTCTTGGTTATCGGACGACCTACGGCCCCCAAGATATCTCCATCGTCGATCCTACCACGGGCCGAGTCATTCTGCAAACAACATCGACGGAGAGATTCTCCAACTACTCCTCCCGCATCAGTTATGGGATGTCCATATTCGACAAGAGAAACTGGTCCAATCTATCGCGGCAGCAAGCCAATGAACAGGCATCTCGACTTGACGTAAGGGTGACTGAGCAGGATCTGATCTACCGGGTGAAAGAGGCCTACTATGGTCTGTTAGCATATCAGAGGCTGCTCCAAGTGAGCGAAGAGACGGTCAAGAGCAGGGAGGAAAACCTGAGAAAGATAGAGAGCATGTTTGCGGTCGGTTCGCGCAAAAAAGCCGACGTGTTGAAGCAGAAGGTGCAGGTCCAGGACGCCCGGGCCTCCCTCATCCAGGCCAAAAACGATGTCGTTTATGCTCGGGCCAACCTCGCCTACACTTTGGGTATCAGCATTGACACTCCCATACAGATCGTCGATGTGTTGGACATTGAGGAGCCGGATGTCGATTTAGAAGAGAGTCTCCGCTACGCTCTGGAGAACCATCCAAATCTTTTGAAGGCCCAGGCCCAGGTCGATGCGGCTAAAGCGTATGTAGGATACACCAAGGCCTCCCTCTGGCCCAGCCTCGGAGCTGGGGGATCGTACAGTTGGGGGCCGGACGACAACCTGTCTAAGATTACTGACATGTTCAACAAGAACTACAACTGGAGTCTTGGTCTTCAATTGAGCTTTAATATTCCCGATGTCTCCACCGTAGCCAACATCCGATATGCCAAAGCAGAATTGGCATTGACAGAGGAACAGTATGAGGAGACCAGGGGGAGCATTGCTCTCGCTGTCAAGAAGGCCTTTTTGGATTTGAAGGCCGCCAAGGAGATCATCAGGGCCAGGGAGGAGGAGGTGGCCTCGGCCCAGGAGGATCTGAGGTTGGCTGAGGAGAACCTCCGGGTGGGAGGGGGCACAGCCCTGGAACTGCTCGATGCCCAGGTCAACTACACCTCGGCCCGGAGCAATCACGTCCAAGCCCTCTACGACTATAAGTTGGCTCTGGCCCAACTAGATAAAGCGATGGGCAAGGAGATGGAATAACCCTCTGCAATGAGGAGGCTTGGCTATGACAAAAAAGAAGAAGGTACTCATCGGGGTTGTGGTTGTGGTTGTAGTGGGGGGGATGATCGTGGCCAACGTAGTAAAAAAGGGCGAAAGAGGGGTTGCGGTCCAGGCCAAAAAGGTGAAACGGGGTGATCTGACGGCCAAAGTGGCCGCCTCAGGGCGGATTCAACCGGCCAGGAAAGTCGATATCAGCGCCAACGTCAGCGCCAAGATCATCAAGCTGGCTGTCAAGGAGGGTGATCGAGTGAAGGAGGATCAGGTGTTGGTGCAGCTTGACCCCACTCTTTACAGGGCCAGGGTTGAAGGTGCCACGGCCTCTCTGAACTCCTTCAAAGCCCAGGCCCGCCTGGCCAAGGCCAATCTCGATCAGGCCCAGCAGGAATACGAGCGCCAGAAAGAACTGTATGAAAAGAACTTGACATCCCAGGAACTGCTGGATGCGGCCAGGACCAACCTCGAGGTCCAGAAGGCCCAACATGAATCGGCCAGACAGCAGGTTGCCCAAGCCCGAGCAACCCTCGAGCAGGCGGAGGATGATCTGTCCAAAACCACCATCAAAGCACCTATGGCCGGGGTGATTACCCAGCTCAATTCCGAGGTCGGCGAGGTGGTGCTGGGTACGTCCTGGTCGCCTGGCACTGTCATTATGACTATCTCCGATCTTTCTGAGATGGAGGTGGAGGTAGAGGTGGATGAGAGCGATGTGGTGGATGTTCAGATCGGACAGCCGGTTGAGATAGAAGTGGATGCGCTGCCCGATACGGTCCTCAAAGGTGAAGTGAAAGAGATTGCCAACACAGCCTTCACCAGATACTCGGGAACAGCCGAGGAAGTGACCAACTTCGTGGTTCAGATCAGGGTTCTGGACAATATGCCACAACTGAAGCCTGGCATGTCCGCCGCCGTCGATATTACTACCGCCACCCACCACGATGTGCTCCACGTGCCCATCCAATGTGTGGTGATGCGGGAGCCGAAATCTTCGCAAGAGGAGAAAGAGGGCTCGACGGCCGAGGGAGCCCAGGCCTCCGAGGTCGAAATCGCCGAAGATGTGGAAGAAGAAGAACCCATCGAGGTGGTCTTTGTGGTCAAGGACGGGGTGGCCGAAATGAGGCCGGTCAAGACGGGGATCACGGGTGAATTGGACATTGAGATTGTGGACGGTCTGGAGGATGGAGAGACGGTGGTTACAGGTAGCTATAAGATCCTGAGCAAGGTCCTGCGCGACGGCCAGAAGGTGAAGATCGAGAAGAAGAAAAAGCGCAGGACCCGTCGGTAGACGCAATGGGGGGGTGCGATGCTGATTCAGATTGAGAACATTGAGAAGATTTACGAGATCGGGGCCTCGCAGGTGCACGCCCTGCGAGGGATAAGCCTGAATGTTGATTTCAATGAATACGTCTCCATTATGGGCCCTTCGGGCTCGGGCAAATCGACCTTGATGAACATGCTGGGCTGTCTCGACACCCCCACAAGAGGGACGTACCTGTTTCGGGGTGAGGCTATTCAGGAGATGAACGACGACCAGTTGGCCGCCATTCGCAACCGCGAGATCGGTTTTGTCTTTCAGACCTTCAATCTGTTGCCCCGGGCCAGCGCCCTGCACAACGTGGAGTTGCCCCTGATTTACAACGGCACGCCGGCCAGAGAGAGGAGGCGGCGGGCCCTGGAGGCCCTGGAGGCCGTGGGCCTGGCCGATCGGGCTCACCACCGACCGAACGAGCTGTCCGGAGGTGAACGGCAACGGGTGGCCATTGCCAGATCCGTAGTCAACAACCCCTCCCTCATTCTGGCCGATGAGCCCACCGGAAACCTGGATAGCAAGACCGGCGAGGAGATCATGACCGTCTTCGAAAAGATCCACGAACAGGGCAACACCATCATTTTGGTCACCCACGAAAAGTACATCGCTGACCATAGCCAGAGGACCATCCACCTCCTGGACGGCCGGATCGAAAGGGAGGAGAGGGTGAAACACAAATGAGACAGGGGGCTTGAGCCCCCGACTCGATCCTCCGATCAAGTCGGAGGATGCAATCCAGAGTGGGATATTGGAGCTTCTGTTTTTCGGGCATCGAAGCTGGCTATCAGTTTCGATGCCGACAAACTTCAGGCTGAGAAATGAAGCTTTACTTAGAGATATGGGAAGGGCTGAAAATCGCTGCCGCCTCTTTGTGGGCCCATAAATTGAGGGCCATCCTATCCACCCTGGGGATCGTTATCGGGATCACCATGGTTGTGGGTATCGCCTCGATCATCGACGGGCTCAACAAGGCATTTTATTCCTCCATCTCCGCCCTCGGCTCGGACACCTTGTACATTCAGAAGATCCCCTGGTTCGCTGAGGATTATTGGGCCTATCGGAATCGGAAGGAGATCACCATGAAGGAGGCCAGGGCAGTGAAGGAACATGCTACGTTGGTGAGGGCCGTTTCTCCCATGGTCGGCACTTCCAAGGACGTAAAGTTTGCGGGCCAAAAACTGAATGATGTGATCATCGTGGGCACCAACGACGATTTCAGGGAGACGGATAACGCTGCCCCCGAGTTGGGAAGGTTTCTCTCGGAGAGCGATGTTCACAGAAACAGGCACGTCTGTGTTTTGGGTTACGAAGCGGCGCAGAAGTTATTCGAAAGCGTTAACCCCTTAGGCCGGACGATCAAACTTGGTGGCCATCCCTTCCAGGTTGTGGGAGTCTTGGAGGAGAAGGGGAAGTTTTTGGGTTTTGACATGGACACCAGGGTCTACATCCCCATCGGAGCTTTCGAGAAGTTCTTCGGTCTCAGGAAACGGTATATGACCATTGGGGTGAAGGTGGTCGATCCGGAGTTGATCGATGAGGCCAAGGATGAGCTGCGGGGCATTCTGCGCCGCGTCCGCCGTGTGCCTCCAGATAAAGAAGACGACTTTGCCATCAACCAACAGGACGTCTTTTCACGTCTTTATAAAAGTCTCACCGGCGGGCTGTGGGCTGCGGCCATTGGAATTGCTGCCATCTCCCTGTTGGTGGGCGGCATCGGCATCATGAACATCCTCCTCGTTTCAGTGACTGAGCGGACCCGCGAGATTGGAATCCGCAAAGCCATCGGAGCAAGAAGACGGGATATTCTGTGGCAGTTCCTCATTGAGTCGTTGGCCATCACGGCTGTGGGTGGGGCCATTGGGTTCGGTATTGGACTCGGAGTGGGAAAGCTGGTCTCCGCTTTGACTTTTCTCCCTTCGTCATTAGCTATATGGATGGTCTATATCGGGATTGGCTTTGTGACCACTGTTGGGCTTGTATTCGGCATCTACCCGGCATCAAAGGCGGCCAGATTGAACCCAATCGATGCGCTCAGTTACGAGTAGGATTTTGAAGGGGAAATAATGAACATCACCGAGAATGTAAGAAGCGGTTTCTCCAACTTGCGGGCCAACAAGATGCGTTCCTCTTTGACCATTTTGGCTATCATCATCGGCGTGATGGCCATTATGGGACTTTGGTCCATCTTGCAGGGTTTGCAGAACAGTGTGGAACAGCAGTTGGCCATCTTGGGCTCGAACACTTTCCAGATTCAGAAGACACCTGCCCTGCAGATGGGGCGCTTGGATCGAAAATATAGGAATAGAAAGAATATCACCGTCGAGCATGCTCTGGCCATCAGGGAGAAAGCCACGGCCGTGAAGCTGGTCGGGCCGGAGGACTGGCAGTTTGGTGCCACGGTGAAGTATGGCGACAGAAAGACAAATCCGAACGTTCAGTTGGCCGGGGGCACCCCGGAGTTCGCCGAAAATAACGGGTACTTCGTGGGAGAGGGGAGATTTATCACCCAGAACGATGTTGACCGGGCCAGAAGGGTGGTCGTCCTCGGGACCGATGTGGTCAAGAAACTCTTCCCCTACAGAAGCCCGATCGGTCAGTGGGTGCGCGTTGATGCCGACAAGTTTGAAGTCGTCGGTATCCTGGAGGAGCAGGGGGCGATCTTCGGGCAGAGCCAGGACAACCGGGCCGTCATACCCTTGTCGACATTTCAGAATGTATACGGAAAGAATCGATCGATCAATATTACGGTTCAAGCGAAAAGCGCCGAGCTCATGGAGGAAGCGATGGAAGAGACCATCGCCGTTCTGCGGGTAGAGCGGAAGGTCCCACCCGGCGAGCCGAACGATTTTGAGATCTGGTCCAGCAAAACCTTCATCGACACCTTCAACAACATCGCCCGCATCATTAAGATTGCAGCTATTGGCATCGTCTCCATCGCCCTGGTGGTCGCCGGCATTGGCATCATGAACATCATGCTGGTCTCCATCAGGGAGCGGACAAGAGAGATCGGCATCCGCAAGGCGGTTGGGGCTAAGAGGCGGGACATCCTCGGCCAATTTCTGACGGAAGCCGTCATCCTGTGCGCTGCAGGTGGGGTCGTGGGGATTGTGTTGGGCATCGGTCTGGCCAAACTGCTGGCAGCGACCACACCGCTTCAGGCCGCCGTCCCCATCGGACCAGCCTTCCTCGCCCTGCTCTTCTCCTCGGCCGTGGGCCTCTTCTTCGGCATCTACCCGGCCTCCAAAGCCGCTCGCCTGGACCCGATTGAATCGCTGCGGTACGAGTAGGAGGGGCGATCTCTCCGGACTTTCTGGCAGAAGGAGGTGGGCACCCCGTTCAGCGATTGACTTTCAAAGAATATGCTCCGATGACACTTTTCCCTTGCACCCCGCTCTGTGGCAATATATACTTTTGGACGAAAAAGAGAAGTATTTTACTCCATCATCCTGAGGGGGTGATATTATGTCAGGTTTTAAGAGAAGACGTCGGTTGCCGGCCTCCGGTTGCTCCCTCTTCCTTGCGATCATACCCTCGCTCCTTCTCTCTCCTGAAGCGAAAGGGCAAACGGAGTTCACAGACGTGGGGAGCCTTGCAGAGCCCGCTTTCTTCGTCGACTACGCCCGGTTCCGAGCGACAGACCCCTGGCAGACTTACCTCGAAGTCTACTACAAGATTGCCTACGACAACCTTCAGTTTGTAAAAGCAGAGGGAGGGTACAGGGCCACCTTCGACATCACAGCCATCGTATATGACAAAAAAGGCCGTCAGGTGGAAGTGAAAGAGTGGCTCGACGGCGTCTTTGTCGACACCTACGATGCGACCAACGACGACCAGAGGTTCAAGAACGATCAGGTCTCCTTTGTCCTCGATCCGGGCAATTACAAATTGGTGCTGAAACTGATCGACGCTGAATCGAAGAGGATGAGTTCTGAGGAACGGGAACTCAAGATCTCTCCGTTCACGAAGGGAAAGCTAGCCATCAGCGACATCGAATTTGCCAGCCATGTGTCACCCGACACCTCTGAATCGAGATTTGTGAAGAATGGTCGAAAAGTCATCCCCAGCGTCTCCAGAATTTACGGGGACGTCGATCAGGATCTGTACCTCTACTATGAGATGTATCATCTTCAGACCGGTGGGGATGAGAAGAGGGGGACTTTCAATGTGCTCTATCAGATCCGGGACAGCCGGGGAAAGTTGGGCCTCTCATATGAGACAACGGTTGACAAACCCGGCGAGAGCAGCGCTCAGAGCCTGAAACTCGACCTGAGCAAACTGAAGCAGGGGCCCCACACCCTCGATCTTACGGTGAAGGACAATGAGAGCTCCCAAAAAGTCAAAGTGACAGAAGCGTTTACCATTCAGTGGTC
>JBHIER010000142.1:0-7864 GCA_046760705.1 bacterium | reverse complement strand
GGTTATTTCCTTAACGTACTCGTGTAGCTCTTTGACCAATCTCTCTGTTTCACCGTCCCAGATTTGCTCCTGTAAGCAATGCCTGGCTTCAGGCAGTATCTTCAGGGCTTTATGCCGCGATCTCATGTTCACCAAGTCGAAGACGAAGTCAATGACTTTGGTCAGAATTCCCACAATGATCGACCGTCAGATGTTCTCTTTGTAATCAATACCTTCGTGTCACCTTGAGAAATCTCTTCGATGTACCGCTTTGCGAAGCGCAAAAATCATGCCAATCAAAAATTTCAATTGTGGAATTTTTACGTTTGAATTCATCGCCCTGTTGTACGGCTTAAATGATCTTGTTCAAAAATTCATCAGTTGGGCTGGATTCGGAAGGAAAATATGTCAAATTTCGGGTTGTTTCACGACTTTTGGGTCATATTTCAAGATTGACACTTCCAAGACCCTCCTTGATGCTCTAGCCAAATAGCCTATTTCATTTCTTACGTTTATGCGTTTCTATTCCAGAATGTAGTTTGCAATTGCATTTTACAATTGTTACAACGCCCAAGACATCAATATGACCATCGCCATTGAAGTCCGCTGCCCAGAGTTCATATTCTGTTGGCGGAGGATCGATTCCCAAGATGATGTCCACGACCCTGACGTCGTCCAGGACGTTGCTCCCAAACCCACCTCGTAGGTGAGTAACCCAGGTGTAACACCGAGGCGGTATCCGCTCATGTCTGAGCCCAAACTCATCCTCAATCAGCTCCACAAAAGGACTCTTCCTTTTCTTCATGTTGGCAGGACCAACAAATTCGGCCCCATTGTCCGTCTGAAAAACCACCTTCGCTTGTTCTTTCTTATTTTTTTTGAATTTAAAATATTATCCTCTCTATGTCAAGTTTTTTTGAGGTCTCTCGAAAATTTTTGGTGCCAATTCGAGGCAGGCCGATTTTGTCGTTCTCGGCTTTGCTGGCGTTAAAACCCACTTCCTAAAATCTCGTTGACAATCATTACTACATCCAAAACGTTCACCTGGCCATCTTCATTATAATCGGCGGCACACTCTTCTTCAGGGGTGGGTTCGTGTAGTCCCAAAATGATGTTCACCGTCAACACCACATCGAGGACGTTGATGACCCCGTCGTCGTTGACATCGCCTTTGAGTTTTATGATGGTCACCCAGATGTCAAGATTTCCACTGCGCTCTGATTCGAAGGCGATCTGTGTTCCGTCAGGTGAAAAGGATGGTGCCCCGTCGTAGGCTGGATGATAGGTTATCCGTTTTGGCATCCCTTGACCGCCAGCGGGTATAGTCCAGATCTCGGGTTCTTCGTGGCCACCGTAATTGGATGAATAGACAATGGTTTGACCATCCGGCGACCAACTGGGGTCGGTGTCTTCGGCCGGGTCGTCGGTTATGTTCACCAGCTCTGACCCGGAAGTGTCCATGGTCCATACGTCCCAATCGCCGGTGCGCTGGGATTGGAAGACGATCCGACCTCCCACAGGCGACCAATTTGGCTCCCAGTCGTCGGCGGGATGGGAAGTCAACGGCACCAGATCCGTTCCGTCGGGCCTTATCTTGTAAATATCCCAATTGCCACTCCGGTCGGATTGAAAGACAATCCACTCCCCATCCGGAGACCAGGTCGGCTCCCAATCCCGCGCCGGGCCGTCAGTCACGCGTTGAAGATCTGTGCCATCCGACCCCATTGTCCAGATCTCATCGTTGTCAATGATGTCCGAGGAAAAACAGATGCGGTCGTTGGCCGGGCACCAACTGCTGCCGGGCATGTTTACGTTGTCGTTGGTGTTGTCGGTTAAAGCCTCTTTGTCGGAGCCATCAGAGTCCATGACCCAGATGTTGAGACTCACCCCGTTCTTTTTGGTGGAATAGATAATCTTGGTTCCATCCGGTGACCAGGCCGGATTCTGGTCGTCCCAGGTCCATTCTGATGTCAAATTGATCACTATCTCTTCACCCTTTATACTCACTACTCTTCGGGCCGAGACAGTAGCTCCCTCTGAATCGGTCACCGTAAGCCTCAACACATAGTCGCCGGAACCGAGGTTAGCAGTATCCCATGTCTCTAAAAGATCCTCCACTATCGGGGCGGTGTGGATCATACCGATCGATGTCCAAAGGGTGGTATCTTCAGCGGGTGCATACGCCGTAGTGTAGTTTGAAAAATTGATCGGAGACTCGGGGCCAACCTCCATCGATGCTGTGCCCATAATGGGAACCGTGTTAGCCACCTCCTGGCTGTCCTGGGGGGACGTTATCCAAGCCAAGTAGACTCTGGATGCATCTTCGACACTGAAATTATTGATAGGCGAGTTGATGAGTTTGATGCAAGCGCTGTCAAAGGTTTCCACCAAGGTGATGGGGTTGAATGTGGAATTGAAGACGGAGATCTGCGAGTTGTTCGCAGCTTGAAAACGTTCCCCCAGGTCGGGCGAGTTGGAGACCCACACCTGAGATTCATCGAAAGTAAAGATCTCAGCCACGGCCATGCCGTTGATGTGAACAGAAGAGCTTTCATAAGTGTAAACCCACCAATGGTCCACCTGAGAGTTGTTGAGCACCAGTCGGCTGGTCCCGTAGACCAGGGTGTCAACCAGGCCAGACCCGGTGGGCAGGTCGATTGTGATCTCGGTTTGCCCGCTGAATTGAAGGCCGGGGTAGGTGTGGCAATCTGTGAATGTGATTTCGACGTTCGTGTTTGCGTCGAAAGGGAAAGAGACTGAGTGATTGTGCCAGGCAGAATTTGTCATAATCAAGGAAAATCCAAAACCGGAGCCCTGAGCTGGAGTGATGCTCCAGTCACCTCCACCCTGACTGTCTCTCAGATCCACAAGCTCCACGTGAGCTCCCTCGCCGAAGGCCAGCTCAAATCCGACAGTGGAGTTGCTCACGGAGACCGTGGCCCAATCCCCGATCACCATCTCCTCTAAGACCGACTCGGTCACCACAATGGATGTCGTGTCCCAGGCAAATATGTTAGCTCCTTCCTCTGAATACCGAATGATCGATCCCTCTTCGACAATGAGGCTTGACTCATTGTTCAAGTACCAGTGCAGTTGCCATCCCGACCCGGCGACTGTGGAGCGGGTCATCCGCAGGGTGGCCCAATTGCTCCCCTCCAAAAAGTGCTGGAAGCTATAGTCCTGGACCATACGGATAGTGGCGTCTACAAAGTTTATGGCGCTGTGCCAGTCAAATTCGACGTTGCCGTGAACCACAAGAGTGCATCCCACCACATTCAACTTAGCGTTGTCAGTGACGATGACGTCTCCCCAATGGCTGGTGCTATTGATGGTGCGCACTTCATCCCCCTCTACGAGTAAATCTGGATACGGTTGCCTGTAGCCTGGCGCTGGGGCTAAAAACAGCCCGAATAGAAATAAAAGGTTGAAAGTTCCGATTGTTTTCATTTTCACCTTTTGGCATGGCCCCACGCTGGCCCCTTCTGTCACCTCAGAGCCTCTGCATATTCTGGGATTATTGCTCAGAGGACACACGTGCCGGCACCCAAAACCACGTTGACGATCCCCACCACGTCCAGAACGTTAACATTCTCGTCTCCATTGCAATCGGCGGCCCAGAGTTCATCCTCAGTCGGCGGGGGCTCAATCTCCAAAATGATATTTATCGCTCGGACTACATCCAGAATGTTAATAATCCCATCACCGTTGACGTCGCCTCTCACTCCCGTCAGGGCAGACAGCTTTATCACCACACCGCGCCATGAGCCCACATGAGATATCTGCACAATCCCTTGACTGTTAGTTGAATCATACAGGTGGCTGACCTCTGGAGTCTCATCGTAAAAGCTTATAACCTCTAAGAAGGCCCCTTCCGAACTTGGATACCTGATTATGACATCTGACGAGGTTTGAGGATTTGTATTACCATGAACATTGTCAAAATTGACCACAAAAAACCACAAAAAGCTGTCTACAACTGCAGGCTGAACAATTACTGGACCGGGTGCAGAAATGTCTAATCCCGGTGAAAAGTTAGTCGTATTAACATCATTTAAGATGCTTGACTTTGCAGTCTCAGCAGCCGGTTCTGGATAGGTTGCATTTACAGGGTTATCGGCGGTATCATAGATGGTGGCATTAAAATAGTCCTGCCCGTAGGATACCGATGTACGGTCAAAATATCGGTAAGGATACTGGCTGGCAAAATCATCAAAGGCGTTGAAGGCTCTATCCGCTCCAGTGCTATCAGACCAACCACTCATATCGCCATAATTTATAATCTTGCCACCCCTGAAGAGATAGCTCTCGAAAGAGTTTATCTCTCCATCCGAGACACACTGGGTATTTGGCAAAATGATGAGTGGTATAGTAGATGGATCGGCTTCTGAAATAGTTCTCGGTGTAATGACAGCGACTTCAATATTTTCTTCCATGAGCGCCATCAGTGTTCCGAAGAATGCGGACTGATGTATCTCCCAGCCTGCCCAGTCAGCGTAGTCGCGGGTCCAGGGTGAAAAGTAGATCCCTACTGCCTTATAAGGTTGGCGTGGAGTGTAAAATGTCTCCTCATTGAAATCCAGCCAGGAAAATAACCCCTCGCGATATCCTAAATTCGTTGAGGTATTACACATATCTAAACCCCCTGCTTCCCAGAAATTACACCCTCCAAAAATCACAGCATTAGCCAGGTTTGCCAGTGCCGCATCCCGTGTATTATCTCCGAAAGAGTCGGCTTCGTGTTCCATGTCTGTATATGCTAACATCCACACAGGCGCACCATTATCTATCGCTTTAAATAGGATCAAGCCGGCAAAAAATAGAAGCCATTCATACTCATTTCTTTGCATCGCATCGAGCCCCATCGGCTCCCATTCATGGGTGATAAGGTCGCAGTCGCTGATTAAATAGTAAGGGCAGCCTGCCTGTGGAACCGCATCTGGCATCCCACCCGGATAGTTCTCGTTTATCAAGAGGATATTGGGATTATTAGCATTTAAGGTATCTCGCACCTCAGCAAGGAACCTGTTGATCGTCTCGTGTCGAAATCTTATCCAGTGACGGAAATTGGCATCGTCAAAATTTTCAATATCTACGGGGAGGGTTCCTCCTTCTGCTTGAAATGCTGCTTTCATCCACGGATCAAAACTTGGCCATCTATCTTCCCAACCCTCAAATCCTGTCATAAAGGTTGAAACATCAATATAAATTGCCTCAACATCTGTCTCTCTTGCCACCCGACCGATGCTTTGTAAGTACCTTGAGCGAAAATCAGGATTGTAAGGAGTAAGCCAGGCACTCTCATCAAAAGGAGACATCCAATGTGCCCATTCTCCTAAAAAGACAGCCGGTGTATCATTTATATCTCGTTGGAGCCATTCCGGATGGTCTAAGTAAATGGTATGCACACCGGGGAGATAATTTCCATCAGTGTCTAAGCAATCATCGGTAAGGATCTCAAATCCTGTGAGATAAGCGAACAGCTTAAGTCCGCGACTATGAGCATACTCGGTAGTATAAGCAAGCAGTCCAATGCTTGTATCCGGGCGAATAAAATGGGGATAGGTGTTATTTATGTCTACATCCACATCGATAACTGTGGCCCCAGAATTCGCTGCCCAGTCGACCCATGGCTGGACCTCGCTCGAATCTTCCGGGCAGATGCCAACAATCCTCGCCGTTCTTGTCCAATCAGGAACTTGAGCCCTTGAGACTACAGGGATCATCATGATATTCAACAACAGAGAAGTTAATATCTTCCCTTGCATAATGCACCTCCTACGATATGTCTGCCCGCCCTGAAGGTGGTCTTTATTGCAATATTTGGGATTTGGTTCACGGTCCGTCGCGGTTGATATTAGCGGCCAAGACGACATCGAAGACGTAGATTTCTCAACCGTAGGTCGGGTTGCAAATCCCACACAATCTCAGGGGTTGCAGGTACCTGTGCCCAGGATGACGTTCACTATCCCCACCACATCCAGCACGTTCACCCCACCGTCCCCGTTGCAGTCGGCGGCCCACCGCCCACACTCCGTTGCCGGCGGCTCAATCTCTAAGATGATGTTGACTGTCCGGATCACATCCAGGACATTAATCGCCCCATCACCATTCACGTCGCCTCTCTCCATGATGCGCCTCCTGAAGACATCGCCTTCGGGTGTGGTCCCGGCATAGATCCATCCATCTGACGCCTGCAGGAGGCACAATACCTCGTGAGCGCCTTCCAGGGCTCCGAAGAGACTCCAGGTTTGCCCTCCATCAGTGGACCTGCTCACCACCCTGTTCGGGCCTGGCTGAAACCCGATATAGAGCCCCCCGTCACAGCCCTCAATTACACTATACACTCTGTTTGCGCGAAGAGGGGGAGTTGGTGGTATCCTGACCGAACTTGTGGTGTCCCACGTTCTACCGTCGTCGGTGCTCTTAAACGCCCATCCGCGCTGATGCTGCACATATGCCCCGGCATAGATGGTGCCGTCAGAAAATTGGACCAAAGAATGGATAGTGGAGGTGTTGTTCTCCAGAGGGAGATCAATCGGCAGCCAAGTCGTGCCCGCATCCTCCGATCTATGGATACAATCAAAACGGGAGTAGCCACCGCAGAGGATGCTTCCTTCCTCAGTCTCAAGCAAACTGAACAGACCGGCCCAGACACCAGGGACAATCCCTGCCGGAGTCCACGACCCTCCCCCATCCGTCGATGTAAAGACCCTTCCGATGTTTTCCGGGAGTGCTGGTGACGTTCCAGCGTATATGGTACCATCTCTTGCCTGAATAAGTGCACGTACTGCAGTGGCTCCTGGCACATCAGCGGTATGTGTCCAGGTAGAACCTCCGTCCGTCGTCTTAAACACATCACCATTCGGGTACGTCCCGGCATAGATCGTACCATCAGAAGTCTCCAATAATGAATAGACGGCGTAGGCTCCGGGTAGGTCGCCCACCTTTATCCATCCATCCCCACCGTTTCTCCTTTTGAAGACATCACCGTTCGGATACGTCCCGGCATAGATCGTACCATCGGAGCCTTCAATCAAACAATAGACAGTCCGTGCACCGGGCAGCTCTCCCGTAATACTCCAATCGGATGATGTAGGAACATTCTCTCTCTTTTCCGAGGTTCCCCGTATCACATCAGCATACCAGATATCCTCGTCTCCAAAACTCCCTTCCCACGCCTCTGAACCGAAATAGAATCTGGAACCATCGGCAGTGATGAAGGGGGAACAGGCGGGCAGGTCACAGTTCACCGGAGCCCCGACGTTCACCGGCTCGCCCCACCCATCACCAACCCTCGTGGAGACCCATATGTCCAGCCCTCCGTACCCTACCCTCACCACCGGATCCCAATCTGTGAAATAGAGTTTTGTCCCGTCCGGAGATTCGAAAGGGTGGGCCTCATCGCCAGTCGTATTCACCGGCGGACCAATGTTTACCACAGAGTCCCAGGAACTACCAATCCAGTGAGCCACATATATGTCGTAGTCTCCATCTCTATCGGAGTGAAAGTAGAGCCGCAGTCCGTCAAAAGAGAGGGCCGGATCCCCGTCATTATAGGAGGTATTCACAGGGTACTCCAGAGGAACGGCCTCGGTCCAAACACCATTTATATTATACGACACGTAGATATCGTCATCACCACCGTCACGATTCGACTGGAAGAGGAGAATATCGCCTTCTGGTGAGATGAACGGTCTCCGCTCTTCGTATTCTGTGTTGACACTGTCACCTAAATTTATCGGAGACGACCAGGTCCCGGTAGTATCGTTCCGTGTCGAATAGTAGATGTCTGAAAGCCCCTTATGGCCTGGATGAGGTGGTCCCACCGTCTGCATACATTCAAAGTATATCTTCTTCATGTCGGCAGTAAGTGTGGGTCTGCACT
>JBHIER010000141.1:0-7887 GCA_046760705.1 bacterium | reverse complement strand
TGAAATAAGAACAAGAAAAACTCATAAAACTTTCACGACAGATGACAAAGACCTACTTTTGATTTAAGGCTACATTGTTGCCGGAGGCGATCTGGGCCGCCTCAGCCGTGGCTCACTCCTTCCGCAGCGCTCTCCTCCTTCGCTCCCTTGGCCCAATAATACATGGTCAGACAGAGGCCGGCGAAGAGGAGAATGGAGAGCCATTCGCCAATTGGCCTCTCACCGATGCCGGTGTGGAGCCTGTCGGCGAAGATGAGGGTCAGAAAGGCGCTGATCACCCCCATTAGGGCCCCACCGGCGATGAAGCCCGAGGCGATAAGCGTCCCCCTCTCCCGACGGGCCGTGTTCACCTCCTCGATCTTGCTCCGGGTGGAGACCGTATGGGAGATGAGGCCGCCGATGAGGAGCGGCGTGTTGAGCTCTATGGGCAGGTACATCCCCAGAGCGAAGGCGAGGGGTGGGACCTTGATCAGTTCCATGGTCAGCGCCATAAAGATACCGGCGACGTAAAGCCCCCAAGGGGCCTGAGCCCCGAAGAGGACTTTCAGAATGGCCGCCATGGCATTGGCCTGAGGGGCGGCCAGAGGGTTGGGATGTTCAGCCGTGAGCACGAAGCCGTTCGTTTTGTTCAAGAGAAGGATCACACCCCCAACACAGAGCGCTGCCACCAGGGTTCCCAGAAACTTGAAGCGCTCCTGGTTGTAAGGTGTCGAGCCGAGCCAGTACCCGATCTTCAGGTCGGTGATGAATCCACCGGACATGGACAGGGCGGTGCAGACCACGGTGCCAATGATCAATGCCGAGACCATGCCCCCGGTGCCGTGCAAGCCCAGTTTCACCAGGATGACCGAGGAGAGGATCAATGTCATCAGCGTCATCCCTGAGACAGGATTGACCCCGACAATGGCGATGGCTCGGGCCGCCACTGTGGTGAACACAAAACCGATGATGACCGCCAGCAGCAGCGCGGCCAGAGCAAAACCCCAGCTCGCTACCACCTGAGCGCGGAAAAAGAGGAGGATGGCGATCACCGAGAGGGCGATAAGAAGAATCAAAGTTGACATGGGCAGATCCCTCTGGGTCCTCGGTCCAGCCTCAGCGCTGGCCAGCTTGCCCCGGAAAATCTCCTTGATCCCCAGGGAGAAGGCTCGGACGATGATGTTAATATTCTTTATGATACCGATCATACCAGCGCAGGCAATGCCACCTATGCCTATGTGCCGGACGTAATTGGAGAAGATCTGCTCCGGGCTCATCTCGGCTATGGGTATCTCACCGGGAACGATTGTGATCCCTATATGTTGGCCGAAGTACCAGATGGCCGGGATGATCACCAGCCAGGAGACGAGGCTCCCGGCGCAGATGATGGCCGAGTAGCGCAGGCCGACGATATAGCCCAGGCCCATGACGGCTGCCCCAGCGTTGAGCCTGACCACCAGCTTCGCCTTCTCGGCCAAGGCTGCCCCCCAGGGGATCACACGCGTCGAGACGATCTCCCGCCACAGACCGAAACTGGCGATGCAGAAGTCGTACAGCCCCCCCAACAGGGCTGCCCAGACGAGCACCCTGGCCTGTTCGCCCCCGCCTTCGCCGGTGACCAGCACCTCTGTGGTGGCCGTTGCCTCCGGGAAGGGGAGCAGTCCGTGCTGGTCAGCACAAAAATATCTGCGGAGCGGGATGAGGAAAAGAATGCCCAGAAATCCGCCGAAGAGGGAGGCCAGGAAGATCTGAAAGAAGTTGGCATCGAGCTCCAGAATATAGAGGGCCGGGATGGTGAAGATCGCCCCGGCCACCACCACACCTGAGGCGGCCCCGATCGATTGGATGATGACGTTCTCCAAAATACTGCTGCGCCGGGCATAAATCCCGGCGATGCCCACCGCGAGTATGGCAATGGGAATGGCTGCCTCGAAGACCTGACCGATCTTGAGACCGAGATAGGCTGCGGCCGCTGTGAAGACCGCAGACATGAGCACCCCCCACAGGACCGAGCGGAGAGTGATCTCCGGTGGGTATTGAGCGGCGGGGACGTAGGAGATGTACTCCTCCCCATCCTTCAAAGGGGTGTAAGCGTTCTGGGGTAGGCCAGTCTGTTTTCTCTCCTCCATACACCCTCCTTGCTGAAGAGGGGCCGTCAGCCCCTGTGATTGAGATACCCATTCTTCCGGCCAGACACCACCTGCCCCGCCCAATTGCGACAAAACGTTCCGCTATTATATAACTTTTCCAGTGGCAAGGCAAGGATTAATTTCAATTTTTGTCCACAATGGTGATGGCGAGCGGGCGGCCGTGGGCGAGATGAAAAATATGTTGACGGACTTGACGATCAGAGCTATATTAGAGGAGTTTTTTGGACCGGGGGGCAAAACCCCCAGAAGGGACGACTTTTAAGATGAGCAGTAAAAAGGGTGGTTCGCTCCTCTCCCAGATTCCGGCTGTGGAGAGCCTCCTGGAGCATCCGGTGGCAAAAGATCTTTTGCGAATATATTCGCGCCCCTTTATCAGGGATGCCATCCGCGAATATTTGGACCTGCTGCGCACGAAGATCAGGGAGGGCCAAGGGGAGCGAAGGTCCCTCGATCTCTCACCGGAGGGGATCCTTGAGAAGGTCGAGATACTGATGAAGGCCAGGGGCGAGTCGAACCTCAAGGGCGTGGTCAATGCCACCGGTATCCTGTTGCACACCGGCCTCGGGCGGGCCTTGTTGGCTGATAAGGCAGTTGAGGCTATGGAGCGAGCCGCCGAGTCATTTTGCAATCTGGAACTTAGTCTCCAGGACGGAAAGCGAGGCCACCGGGATGTTCACGTGGAGAATCTTCTGTGCCGGCTCACCGGGGCCGAGGGGGCCACGGTGGTCAACAACAACGCTGCGGCTGTGCTGCTGGGCTTGAACACTTTGGCCGAGGGCAAGGAGGTCATCATCTCCCGCGGCCAATTGATCGAGATCGGCGGCTCCTTCCGTCTGCCGGAGGTGGTGGCCAAGAGCGGGGCGAGATTGGTGGAGGTGGGGACGACCAACCGGACCTACCTCAAGGACTATGAAAGGGCCATCACCGATAGAACCGGAGCTTTGCTGTGCGTCCATCCCAGTAATTTCATCGTCGTCGGCTTCACTGCCGACGTCGCGGTCGAGGACTTGGTAGCCCTCGGTGCGCAACGCCGTCTGCCCGTCGTATACGATCTTGGCAGTGGCGCCCTCGTTGACCTCTCCCAGTATGGGCTCGAAAAGGAACCTGTGGCCAAGGAGTGCGTGGAGAGCGGCGCTGATCTGGTCACCTTCAGCGGCGACAAGCTTCTCGGAGGGCCCCAGGCCGGCATTATTGTGGGGGAAAAAGCCCTTGTGGAACGGGTGCGGAAAAATCCCCTAAGGCGGGCCCTTCGGGTGGATAAGTCCACTCTGGCCGCCCTCGAGGCCACTCTCCGGATATATCTGACTGAGCCGGATATTGCAGCCAAGCTCCCAATCCTCAGGTTCTTAACCAGACCCCTGGAGGATATTGAGCGGTCGGCCTCAAAGATAATCGAAGACCTGTTGCTCGATCTCCGAGGCAAGGTCGAAATGAGCCTGGAAGACGGCCTCTCCCGGGTGGGCGGGGGATCATTGCCTGCGGAGAGTTTACCCACTAAGCTCATCGCATTGAGGCCGCTCCGCATTTCGCCTGATGAACTGGCGGCTCGGCTCCGACAACAACTTATCCCCATCATCGGCCGCATCCATCAGGACAGGGTTCTGCTCGATGTGAGAACGATTCGCACGAGCGAGGAGAGCCACGTAAGGTCCACCCTCAAGACATTAGACTATAATTAAATAAGGGATGAGACACATCATCATCGGCACGGCCGGCCACATCGACCACGGCAAGACGGCCCTCATCCGGGCCCTGACAGGCATCGAGACGGACCGCCTCAAGGAGGAGAAGGAGCGCGGTCTGTCCATCGACCTGGGGTTTGCCTATTTCGATCTGCCCGGGGGCCAGCGGGCAGGCATTGTCGACGTCCCTGGACATGAGCGGTTTGTAAAGAATATGCTGGCCGGTGCGGTGGGCATGGACCTCGTCCTGCTGGTAGTGGCCGCCGACGAGGGGGTCATGCCCCAGACCAGAGAACACCTCGACATCCTCCGGCTCCTTCACCTCGAGAACGGATTGGCCGTCGTCACCAAGACGGATCTGGCCGACGAGGAGCAGATCGAGTTCGTCGAAGAGGACATCAAAGAGACGGTTGCCGGGACCTTTCTCCAAGAGGCACCGATCTTGAGAGTCTCATCGGCCACCCACCAGGGGATCCCGGAGCTGAAAGCGGCCATCGAGGAGGCGGTCCGGCACATTGAGGCCAAGTCCGAGCGGGGCCCCTTTCGGCTTCCCGTCGATCGGGTCTTCACCATGAAGGGCTTCGGCACGGTAGTCACCGGGACCGTCTTTTCCGGCTCAGGGACCGTCGGAGACACCCTGGAGGTTCTCCCCTCCGGACGGAGCGTCCGCATCCGCGGGATTCAGGTCCACAACCAGAAAGTGGAGCGGGCCTACGCCGGCCAGCGAACAGCCCTCAACCTGCCGGATGTGGAGAAATCCCAACTGCAACGGGGGGACGTCCTGGTGACTCCAGGGGTCTTCGAACGTACCCAGACGCTCGACGCCAGGCTCTTCGTGCTGGAGGGGGCGAAGAGACCTTTGGCGGATCGGACCCACGTCCAATTTCACCTGGGAACCACTCAGATCCCGGCCCAGGTCATCCTCTTTGATCGAAAGGAGACCAAGCCGGGCGAATCGGCGTTGGCCCGGATGAGGCTAAAGGAGTCCGTGGTGGCCCTGCGGGGCGATCGGTTTGTCCTTCGCAAACCCCTTCCCGTTGCCACCATCGGAGGAGGACAGGTGATCGACATCCGGCCCCAGAGGTTTCGGCGCAAGGAGGCCCAGGAGGTGGCCACATTTTTGGCGACCATGGAGAGCGACCGGCTCGGTGATATTGTGCACCAACTGCTCGAACGCCGGAAGAGGGCGTTTTCCATCGATGAGTTAGCGTCCTATCTCAATGTGGACCGGGAAGAGCTGCTCGAGGCCGCGGAAACGCTCATCGCCAAAGGTCAGATACGACGGCTCAGAAAGGAGAACCGGGAGGCCCTCATCGGGGCCCAGACCTTCGATCGACTCTTGAAAGAGTTTAGATCCCTTGTCAGCGAGTATTTCGAGGCCAATCCGTACAAGAAAGGTATGCCCAAGGAGGAGGTCAAATCCAAGTTAGCCCTGGGTGCGGATCCTATCCTCTTTGACCAATTGACAGAACAGTTGCTGAGCACAGGGCAGATCCGCCTGCAGGAGGGGAAGGTCTGCCCGGTCGGGCGGGAGAGTTTTCTGCCACCCACCCAACAGGCTTTGAAGGATAGACTTGAGAGAATCCACCTCGACAGGCTCTTCGAACCGCCGGGCTTTGAGGAGATCGAGAGAAGGCTGGGCTCCGGGCCAGAGCTGAGAGGGATGCTCAATCTCCTTGTGGAGGAGGGGACTCTGGTCAGAACCTCCGGAAAAGTGGTCTTTCATCGCCAGGCTGTGGAGCAGGCGACGGAATTTGTGAAAAGCTTCATCCGCCAGCAGGGAAGCATCACCGTGGCCCAGTTCCGGGACCGGTTCAACACCAGTAGGAAGTACTCCCTGGCTCTGCTCGAATATTTCGACCGCACCCACCTGACCCGCCGAGTGGAGGACGAGCGGGTGCTTCTGGAGGAGAATGCGAAGATCGTTTGACCGGGTCGTTCGCCACAGAGGATCGCCACTAAGTCAACCTTTCGCAGGTGTGGGGATGCTGGCCATAAAAATGTAGTGTAGCCCCTTGTGGGCGTGAATGTTACGGGGACAAGCCCCTACCCTACAAGCTGCTGCAGGTGCGTGTTCTCAAAAGAATACAATGATAGGAAAACGTTGACCATGACCAAGGAAGAGATTGAGAAGCGACTGACCCAGCAAGTCCGCTGCGCGGGCTGAGCATCGAAGTTGAATCCGCAGGATCTGATGCACGTGCTGCATCAGTTGCCCAAAATTGAAGACGACCGGCTCATCCTCGGCCCGGAGGCTGGGGACGATGCCGGGGTCTACCGTTTGACCGACGAGGTGGCGATCATTCAGACGGTCGATTTCATCACCCCGGTGGTGGACGATGCTTACACCTTCGGCCAGATCACGGTGGCCAACTCTCTCAGTGATGTGTATGCCATGGGGGGGAAACCGGTCATGGCTCTGAACGTCGTCGGTTTTCCCACAGGGGAGATGGATCTGGATATCCTGGCCCAGATGCTCAAAGGTGGCATCGAGAAGTTGAAAGAGGCCGGGGTCCTCTTGATGGGCGGTCACACCGTTGATGATCGGGAGCTCAAATACGGCCTGGCCGTCACCGGCACGGTCCACCCGGATCGGATCGTGACCAATGCCGGGGCCAGACCCGGGGATGGACTCATCTTGACCAAACCCTTGGGGATTGGGATTATGACCACAACCATCAAGGCCGGCAAGGCCGAAGCTCAGACGGTGGATAAAGCCATCCGGGCCATGGTTGCTTTGAACGACGAAGCCTCCGAGGCGATGGTTGCAATTGGGGCTCACGCCTGTACCGACATCACCGGGTTCGGTCTGCTGGGCCATGCCTGTGAGATGGCTGAGAGCAGTCAGGTGGCCTTTCGCCTCTACGCGAGGAAAATCCCCATCTTTCCAGAGGCAGTGGAGCTGGCCGAGGCGGGGCTGATCCCCGGCGGCTCCAAGGCCAACCAAAAGTTCTATTCGCAACACGTCACCTGGGACTCCTGTGCCCCTGAGGAGCTTCAGCCCATCTTCTACGACGCCCAGACATCGGGGGGGCTGTTGATCTCCGTCGAGAGGGAAAAGGCGGAAGAGCTTCTCGATCGACTCCGCCAGGCCGGTGTTCGGGACGCGGAGATTATTGGCCAGGTGATCTCCGAACCCCCAGGCATGATCGTCGTGAGCTGATCGCGATGACAGAAGGAAGTTGACCCAATGGAAAGTAGGGAAATCTACCATGCTGGTTGAAAAAGACTTCGCGTACATCTATCGCCATTACGACTCGACCCCGTTGAGGTATGACTGCGGTCGACTCTGTGCCCCGAAGAACGAGGGCATTCCCTCCTGCTGCGATACCGTGAGGCTCATCCCGGTCATGTACAAGAGGGAATTCAAATATCTGCAGAAGCGTACCGGACTCTGGAAGCGGTTCAGGCCGAAGACGAAACATGAAAAAAGGCTGGTGGCCGAAACGGACAAGGGCACCGTCTTCGGTAAGTGTTTGGGGCCGGAGCGGTGCGATCGTCGGTACCGCTCCATCAGTTGTCGCATCTTCCCCTTTGAGCCCTACTTAGACTTGGAGGGAAATCTCCTCGGCCTCGTCTACAACTACCGTCTCGGAAACAAGTGCCCTCTCGTAGACAAGCCGCAACTCATCTCAAAAAAGTTCGTTTCGGACCAGATTAAGATGTGGAAGTATATCTTTAAGAAAGAGCCCTCCGAGCGCGACGTTTATCGTGACGAATCGATTCAAGTTCGGCGGTACCTTTCCAGGAAGAAGAAGCCCATTTATATCTTCACGCCCAAGGGATATTACAAAGGGGAATACAGGCTTCGCTGAGGAGGTATTTCTCGTTCCAAGTCCTGGGGGTGAACCCGCCCCTGGCAAGCAGGGCAACCTTATTCCCTGTGTTGTTCTCTTTATTTATGAACATATTCTACATAGGAGTTGCCGCAGAAGCTTTGGCACAAGCCGATGACCTCTGCTCCAGCGAGGCTCACGATGTCATAGAGAATTTTGGGAGCGACTCACAGTAGATCCTGAATTTGACCCTGAACCAGGCCCTGAACTTGATTCAGGATCTAGAATGGCGCCTCTTTT
>JBHIER010000140.1:0-7890 GCA_046760705.1 bacterium | reverse complement strand
TCTTCTAAATCGTATTGCTTCGGATTTTGTATTTCGTTCATTTGAATTTGTTTCGGATTTCGTGTTTCGGATTTCGAAATTGATCGGTTCGACCTCATCGAGAAGGTCGCTGATTGCTCTAAACACTTCGTCAGAACCGATGGCAGCAACAGGTTCTCGGTCCGGAGCAATGAGGACCCGATAGGGTATCCCATAGGGTCCCCATGACTGAGGAGTGCTTTTGAGCCTTGTGAATAGTCCCACAACTGGCACCTCAAGGGCCGAGGCGACGTGAACCATCCCTGTGTCTGGGGTCACCAAGAGATCCATCCACTCCACAACGGCGGCCACCTCTCGGATGCGTCTCGAAGGCGGACACACGAGTGTGGACCCCTGGAGCAAACCCTGCAGGGCTGAGGCGAGAGGAACATCTTTCGATGTCGCAAAGAAAACAATAGTGACGTATGGATATCTCTCCCTGATCCGCAGAGCGCATTCGGCATACTTTTCCAAGGTCCATCGACATTCGGGCTTTCCCGCCGAGAGGTTGAACCCGACAAACAGGCCATCGTCTCCCTCACCTTGATGTGAGGAGAGAAAAGAAGTCGCCCTCTCCCGTTCCCCCAGCCCTAAGGTGAGATGAGGACGGCGGTCGTATTGGCTGGGATCAATGGAGAAGACCTCCAAAAGTTGCAGGGTTCGCTCCACTATGTGGGTTTCGTTCTCACCCCTGATATGCACACTCAAATTGTATAAGAAGTTTAGATTCCCATTGTCAACCGCTACCTTCACCGCGTTGGGAACCAGAATATTGGCCAAAAGCCCCCCGGTCAGAGATTTATAGAAGACGAGGTTGACCACCACATCATATTGCCTGTGCCGTATAGCCCGAACCGTGCGGATCAGTCTGAGAGGACTTCTTGTGAAGAGAAAAATGTCGTCGACATTCGGATCCTCCTCAACGACATCGATGTTTCGAGGTGTTCCCAAAACGCCGATCCGCCAGTTGGGGTAACTCTCCTTCACTATTCGAAAGAGCGGAGTACTGATAATCATATCGCCCAGCCGATCATATCTGAGGAACAGCACCCGGCTCACAGTGGTCGGATCGACCTTTGCGGGCTGTGCTCGCACGGTTTTGCTGAGCAGAAAGGTGACCACCCGTTTATTGGCTCTTTCTGCAGCTTTGAACACTCGTTTCAAGCCACGCATTGTGTGGAGTTCCTCTTTGACACCTCCAGCGTCCTCACTGCAGCTACGACATCATCAACGGTCACCTGTCCACCCTCCCGATACACAACCTTGTGTCCATCTCCTCTGGGACCGTATACGGGATAGTTGGGCGCTAAGAAGATGGCCACCGTGGGTGTCCCCACAGCCACTGAAATGTGCATGGGCCCTGTATCTGGGGCTACAAAGAGAGAGCATTGCTCTATAAGTGCTGTCATTTCTCTGATTCGCAGAGGGTCTGAAACAATCGGGGTCGTCCGTAGGTGGCGTTCAAGGTCAGGGAGGAGGCTCGCCTCCTTCTGACCCCACAGGATGATCACCTTCATACCGAACAGTCTATTCAGTTCGTCGGCCAAGCGGGCAAAATTCTCGACAGGCCATCGCTTCTTCCCTGACCCACCGATGTGCAAACCACACAGAAGATCTTCTTCGGAAACCCCCTTTTGCCGAAGATACCACCGAATGGATTCCCGTTCATTCTCACTCATATAGACTCGCATCTGAGGATTATCTACTTCCACCCCGAGGGACCGGACAAGATCCATATGAGCCTCGGTGGCATGTTTTCCACTCGGTTGAGGACAGACACTCATGTTTAAGAAGAGGTCGCTGTTTCCTCGACCGTACCCTACCCGATAGGGAGCACCGCTGAGATAAGTAAGCAGCCCGTTGCTGAAGGAGAAGGCATGAACGTGGCTGCAGTCCAGGGCCAGATCGAACCGTTCGGCCCGCAGCCTCTTCACAAGCCGAAAGAAATCGAAGGGATGAAAGATATATCTTCGCTTGTCAAACACCACCACTTCATCGCAGTGTGGATTGCCCTGGAGGATCTCATGAAAGGACTGGCCGACGAGCAGGACAATACGCCGCCCGGGAAATCCTCGCCGGAGTGCTTCCAGCATCGGCGTGATCAGCACCAGATTGCCGATGCGATCGTCCTGCCTCACCACTAAGATTTTCTTAACCTTCCCCGGGTTTATCTTCGGGCCTGGCTCAGATTTGACACATCTCTTAAGAACCCAGACGAGAGCCCTCTTCCCCAGCCGCTCTGCTCTTTTTCGAATCATAAGGAGCCTTCAGAGAAAGTTCGATGTCTACTGCCAGAACATTGGAGACTTAGGATTTTGGATCCCCTGCCTTCGCGGAGGTGGCCCATGTCAGACATCCCGAAACTGCATATCGTACAGTTTTCTGTACAGCCCCCCCTGGCGCATCAGTTCTTCGTGTCTTCCCTCTTGCACGATGCGGCCGCCGTCGATGACCACAATTCTGTCGGCGTGACGAATGGTTGAGAGCCGGTGAGCGATCACAAACGTGGTCCGATTGGCCATCAGATTTTCGATGGCCTGCTGAACGAGGCACTCCGATTCGGTGTCCAGGGCCGAGGTGGCCTCGTCGAAGATAAGGATATCCGGGTCCTTGAGGATGGCCCGGGCGATGGCCAGGCGCTGTCGCTCCCCGCCCGACAGCCGCACCCCTCTGTCCCCGATGTTGGTCTGGTAGCCCTGGGGTAGGGCCGTGATAAAATCGTGGGCGTTGGCCGCCTTGGTCGCCTGGATAAGGCGTTCTTCGGAGACTTCTCTCAGACCGTAAGCGATGTTGTTCCAGACCGTATCGTTAAAGAGGACGGTCTCCTGGGTGACGATGCCCATCAGCCGCCGCAACGCATCCAGCTTCACCATTCTGACATCGACCCCGTCGATCTCGATACACCCCTCTGTGGGATCGTAAAATCTGGCCAAAAGGTCCACCAGGGTCGACTTGCCACCCCCGCTGGGGCCTGCCAGGGCCACGATCTCGGCCCGCTTGACCTCCAAGTTGATGTGGTGCAACACCACGTCACTACCGTTGTAGTGAAAGCAGACGTCCTTAAAGCGGATGGCGTCTCTGAGCCCGGGGAGGTCCGCGGCCCTTTCTGCCTCTCGGATTTTTGGCGGTGTATCCATCACCTGAAAGATCCGCTTGGCCGCCGCCATCCCCACCTGGATGTTGCCGTAGTTTCTGCCCAGATCCTTCACCGGCTGTATGAGGGAGAAGAGCACCACCAAGAAGGCGATGAAATACTCCGGTTCCAGGGAACCGGCTGTCAGGACCTGCCGCCCCCCGTACCAGAGAACCATGACGCAGACGATGGTGATCACGGTCTCATTGACAGGGCCGAACAGCTTCTGAATGCGGGTCAAACGGAGCATGGTCTTAAAATACTCTCTGATCTTCTCTCCAAATTTCTCGATCTCAAAACGCTCCATGGCAAAGGCCTTCACCACCCGAATGCCCGAGATGGTCTCCTGAAGCAAGGAGGTGATGTCGGCCATCTTCTCCTGGGAGACGGTGCTCTGCCGGCGGATCCGCCGTCCGAACTTACTAATAATCCAAAAGGTGACCGGGAAGATGATGGCCGCAAAGAGGGTGAGGCGCCAACTGAAGTAGAAGAGGATCGCCGTGTAACACAGAATCAGCAGCGGGTTTTTGATCATGTCCACAAACCCGGCAGCGATACCCGTGTTGACCAGGCCGACGTCGTTGGTCACTCTGGAGATGAGCTGACCGGTCCGCTCCCCGTGAAAGTAGCTGAGAGAGAGGGAATGGAAGTGGCGGTAGAGGTCATTTCGCAGGCTCATAACCAGCCTCTGCTCCACGTAGGCCATGAGGTAGCCCTGAAAGTAGCGGAACAGATTCTTCAACAGGGCCACTACGATCACCAGCAGACAGAGCCGTCTCAGGCTCTCCAGGCGCGTCTGGCCGGCCACCAGACGGGCGGCAACCGCCTTCATCTTCGCTGAGATGGTGGAGAGCAAAGGCAGGGCCTTCGCCGGCTCTGTCATCACCGGCTCGTCCTGAAGAGCGAACACTTCAGGAGAAAAGACCGTCTTCAGAAAGGGCCCCACTAAAAGGACCAGCAGGCCACTGAAGAGGGTGAAGCATACGGTGCACAGAATCGACCCGGCCAACATCTTCCAACTGGGCGCCACAAAGCTGAGCAATCGTCGGTACGTTTTCACCGGCTCACTCTCCATTTTTCAAGTGCTTCCGGAACCACTCCACCGTTCTCATCAATCCGTCCTTCAGGTCCGTTTTCGGTTCCCACCCCAGCAGGCGCTTGGCCCTGGAGATGTCCGGGCGCCGCACCTTCGGATCATCAATCGGGAGAGGTTGAAAGATCACTGGGGAGCGACTGTTGGTGAGTCCAAGGATTATGCGGGCCAGATCGTTGATCGTCATCTCCTCCGGATTGCCGATGTTGACCGGATCGTGAACCTCGGACATCAGTAGCCTGTATATCCCTTCGACCGTATCTTCGATGTAGCAGAAACTCCGCGTCTGGTGGCCGTCACCGTGGATGGTGAGAGGTTCGCCCTTGATGGCCTGGGGGATGAAGGTGGGCACTGCTCTGCCGTCGCCGAAGCGCATTCGCGGCCCGTAGGTGTTGAATATCCGGGCAATCCGGGTATCGAGACCGTGGATCCTGTGGTAGGCCATCGTTATCGCTTCGGCGAACCGTTTGGCCTCATCGTACACTCCCCTGGGACCCACAGGGTTCACATGCCCCCAGTACTCTTCGCTCTGAGGGTTGACGGCAGGATCACCGTACACCTCCGAGGTTGAGGCCAGGAGGAACGTCGCCTTCTTCTGCAGGGCCAACCCCAAGGCGTTGTGCGTGCCCAGAGCACCCACTTTGAGGGTCGGGATGGGCAGGCGCAGGTAGTCGTCCGGGCTGGCCGGAGAGGCGAAATGGAGGACGCAGTCGAGGGGACCGTCCACCTCGATGTGCCTGGTCACGTCGTGGCGGATAAACTGAAAGCTCTCACCAAAGAGATGGCTGATGTTCTCCTCCATCCCTGTGCACAGGTTGTCCATGCAGATGACCCGGTGGCCTTGCTTCAGCAGCCGTTCGCACAGATACGATCCGATAAAACCAGCTCCACCAGTAACTAATGATCTCGGCACCGTGTCACTCTCATCGGTTGAACGTGATTCTCTCTCGCAGCCCCTCAGAGATGAGGTGTTCGATTCGGCCGTCTCGCTCGAAGAGGATGAGCCCTTCAACCCCGGTCAAGCTCTCCACCAATGCCAGCCCTTTCTCCGGGCCGAGGACGAAGACCCCTGTGGCCAGGATGTCGGCCTCCATGGCCTGCTGGGTCAGAATGGTCACACTGATGCAGTTTCGACTTGGCCAGCCGGTCTTGGGGTCGAGGATGTGGTGGTAGCGGCGGCCGTCCTGGATGAAGAAACGCTCATAGTCTCCGGAGGTGGCCACACTGCCTGAATCGACTTCGATGACGGCGATCAATCTTTGGTCGTCCCTGGGATGTCGGACCCCGATGCGCCAGGGTCCCTCCTCGGACCTGGAACCCAGCAGCCCGATATCCCCACCAGCGTCCACCAACCCTGAAGAGATGCCACAGCTCTTCAACACCTTCAGGGCTCGATCGACGCAATAGCCCTTGGCTACCCCATTGAGATCGATGGCCATACCCGAGTCGACCAGTGCGACGCGTTGCTCGCTATCGATGATGATCCTCTCATAATCGACAGATTCAACTCTGGCCTCGATCTCCCGGGCCGGCGGAACCCTGAACTCTTCGCCTGTGAAATCCCACAGTTGCGAAACCGCGCCCAGAGTGATGTCAAAGGCCCCGTGGGTCACTCTTGAAAAT
This sequence comes from bacterium, assembly GCA_046760705.1. Classification (GTDB taxonomy): domain Bacteria; phylum JBHIER01; genus JBHIER01. Next base: position 2,023 of record JBHIER010000140.1, on the reverse strand, counting down.
CGGACCGAGCGTTGGAGAACGGTGTACAGATCGGCCGAAACCGTCTCAGGTGACCCTCCAGCCTCCCGGTTCAGCCTCGATACCTCACTGTCGGGAAGGTAGTGAGAAAAGACCATTGAGAGCCGCTCAATTTCACTGACCGCCGCCCCAATGGCCTCCTGCGCTTTCTCTTCGTCCTCGTCGAAGACTTCTATACGGACCAGCGTGTCCATCAACACCCTGGTCCGTTCCACCGAGTGGGAAGCAGAGCCCCGGCGGTGGCTGTACCGCCACACTCCTGCGGCCACAAAGAGAATGAAAAAGAGAGAGAGCCCGATCGATGTCTTCTTCATTCAACGGTGCTGATACCAGGAGGCACCTCTTCACCTCCTCCTGCCGACGGAGTAGGAGACCAGGCTCAAGAGGGCCGCTTTGGCCGCCGAATCCTGAAGGGATGCCAACCCATCCCTTGCCTGCTGGGCAAATTCCTTCGCTCTTGAGGCAGCGTACTCCAACCCACCGTAAGATCGGATAAAAGATCGAATTTGATCCCACTCCTCAGCAGCCGCACCGTTCTCAATCATCTTTTTGACCGTCTCCGCCTCCGAAGAAGGGGCGGTAGTGAGAGCACGGATGAGGGGCAGAGTCAGGTGTTTGCCCCTCAGGTCGCTGCCCGTGGGTTTGCCCGTCTCCTGTACTGTCCCTTCAAAATCTAAGATATCGTCGGTGATCTGAAAGGCCAGGCCCAGGTTCTCTCCGAAGGTGGCCATAGTTTTCCGCAGACTTCTGTCCCCGTTCGCGAAGACCGGCCCCATCTCGCACCCGGCCGAAAAGAGGGAGGCCGTCTTATCGGCGATCACCTGGAAATAGACCTCCTCGGCCGTCTCCATCGTTTCGCTCTGCTGAATCTGGTGAATCTCGCCGCTGCTCAACCGAACCGTTGCTCTGGCCAGAATATTTAGCGTCTGTGGAGAACCGATCCCCACGAAGAGGGAGAAGGCGTGGGAGAGGAGGTAGTCGCCCATCAGGATCGAGGCTCTATTCGACCAGACTGAGTGAACGGTGGGCATCCCGCGCCGCATCTGAGAGCCATCGACCACATCGTCGTGGATCAGGGTGGCCACGTGGATCAGCTCCAGCCCGGCAGCTGCTTTCGTAGCCTGCTCCGTCACCTTGCCGCAAGCCTTGGTTGAGAGCAGCACCAGGATCGGGCGCAGAAGTTTCCCCTTCAGGGCGACAAGGTATTGGGCCATCTCGCTCACCAGGGCCACATCTGAGGCCAGTGTCTCCTTCAGCACCCCTTTGGTTGCTTCGAGCTCCTCTCGAATCGGATCTATGATCTCATTCATCTCCATCGCCCAAACCCTTTCAAAGAGTACCAAAACGAACTATAAGTATATGAAAAATGAAACCCTTTGTCAAACAAAAATCTGGCACCCGGATAATTCCGCATTCAGCAATCGGAATTCCGAAACGGGAAAGCCGCGCTTTCTGAAGCGCGCTTTCGCCCCCGGCCACTTCTTAGCCTTCTCATCCCCTCTCTGCTTTCTTATCCCTTCTCAGTGGGTGGAGCAGAGCATTCCAAAGCTTGCATGAAGACTTACAGAGATGAATTCGCGGCTGATTTTACAAAAGGATATCGAAGAAAGTGCTTGACAAACTGTCTTCTGAATGTTCAAATTATGTTCAGAGTCAATCTCACCCCAACAGGGAGTGAGAGGAAAATCGATGATGGCACGATGGGACGATATCTCACAGGCCAGTTTGAACGACGTAGGATGGGGCTATGAAGAAGCGCTTTAGGCCTTATATTGACGAATCTGGAGACCATACTTATCACCAGATCGACACTCCCGCGAAAAGCGTTACCTTGGGCTGATTGGCTGCTTTTTCAGTTTTGAGCAATATCCAGCTTTCCAAGAAGGTCTGGAAAACTTGAAACGGAAACATTTCAGCTATGATCCAGACTTCCCCCCCAATTTTGCATCGAAAGGAACTCATAAATCGAAGAGGAGCGTTCGGCAGACTGTTAGATCCCGACGTG
>JBHIER010000139.1:0-7901 GCA_046760705.1 bacterium | reverse complement strand
GATGGGAGCAGTGCCTTGTATAGCCTGAAGAAGCAGGGGGTGTAGCCGAACTTTCCAAAGTTCGCAAGGGGGGTGGGCAACAGAGAGCGCGGAATGGAATCCGCGGCTACATCTGCCTTGCCTGACATTTCGAACCCAAGGACTCGGAAGGACACACCGTTTGGAAGGATGCCTGTTTACGGGTCTGTCCCTAAACATCACAATATATTGATGAAGAATCAGTAAAAAGGGCTACATATTGATAGGGAAGTGGTAGAAGGCAAGAATCAATTTTTTTCAAAAAAATGCTTAACACGAGAGAGGATCCGGTATATATTTGAGAATCGTGGGGTGGTTGTGCAGAAGTGACTGAAGGAAGTTTGTTTCCGTAAGGGGTAGTTTGTCTGCAGTGTCGGCACAGGCAGGCAGACAGGTGAGCCATAAATCCGAAATCCGAATGACGCAAGTTGACGACACCCTCTCGGTTGTTGCACCCCCTGGCAGGACAGCACGCCAGCGCTTTGAAGCCTAACTCCTGCAGCACCGTCTCCAGCGAGGTCTGTCGCAGGCGTGCCAGATCAACCAGATATGCCAAACGTCGGGGGTTGGCTTCTTCAATGCGGTCAGAAAATGAAATCAACTCTTCTCGCTCAGCAGTGGCCATCGTCTCAGCACGACGTTTGCCAATCAGTTCATGGTAACGCTGCAACACTGATTCGTAAGACCCAACGGCAAAGAGAAACACTCTTGAGCGCTACTGGGTTAATTGTAGTACAGTCCAGTCAACAGAGCCACGCAAACGGGGGGCTCAACTTGACATCCTCCTCTTCTAATATTTAGGAACATCGCCACCTTGACCGCCGGCTGGATCACACCCTCGTCGAGGCCAAATGGACCGTGCCAAATCCGTTTCCGAGATACCGCTCATGCCGTCCTTCACTCTTGTGAAATTAAAAGCTCTCGAGGGATTTGTCAAGGAAAGCTCTCTTCGGCCCTCTGAGCCCTTCTCATTTCCTCTCATCTCCCATCATCTTAATGCAGGCGTATCCCTTCAAGAACTGAAGGGCCGCCTCTCTGCTCTGAATCCGACCGGCCAATTGCTCTTCTCTCAGCATATCCAACAGCTCGCCGATGCGCGGGCCTGGCTCAAGATCGAAGGCCTCCATGATCTCATGGCCGTTCAAAAGGGGCCGAAAGGGTTCCCGCTCCAATCTGAGCTTTTTCAACTTCTCAACCCGATCGACTATTTTGAAAAAGTCTGTCACGGTGGGCTTCCCACCCGGGGAGATAGTAGCCATACCGTCGGCAAAGATGAGTTTCAACAATCTCTGACCCATCTGAACGTCCTTTAGAAAATACTTCTCCAGGGTGCTATTCTTCATCCGATCAACATCGCTCCGAATGCCGAGCAGGTGGTTCTTGACGAGCCACCACACATTGTCCGGGTCGACGTGGAGGGGCTCATCCGAGGGTGGGCTCGACAGCTTGAGACGGGTGCAAATCTTCTTGGCCAGGTCAGCCCCGACGGCGTCATGCTTGTCGAAGCGAATTCGGTCAACACCGTCCTTCTCAGGCGTTTGGACGGTATAGGGTTTCCCCAGATCGTGGAACAGAACAGCCATAACCAGCTCTGCCTCGACTGGGCCTGAACCAAACTGCTCTCGGAAGGCATCGGATTTCAAACAGCTCAGGGCCATACGGGCGTGGGTCCAGACATCGCCCTCAGTGTGATACATCTCAGGCTGCGGACATCCTTTCATTTCCAATACTTCTGGCATCAATTGCTCGAACGCGCGGCTCTGGTCGTACAGATCGAAGGCCTTGGCCGGATCGAAGACGAAGGTTCTAAGGATCTCCCCGGCGATCACCTCGTAGGGGACGACCCGGTCCGAAGGACGGTCAACCCGCCGGTCGTTGATCTGGGGCATCAGCTCCCTGACCGCATTCCAGGTGGGGGATTCGATGTCGAAACCGAGCTGGCAGGCGAACCGGAGGGCGCGCAGGATCCGAGAGGAGTCCTCCCGAAAGCGCTCACCAGGATCGCCGACGGCTCGAATCTGCTTCAAGCGCAGGTCCTCCAAGCCACCGAAGGGATCGATCAGTTGCGACCTCTTCCAGTCCCAGGCCATGGCGTTGACGGTGAAGTCGCGTCGGGAAAGGTCTTCCTCAATGGGGAGGTCAGCATTGCTCTGAATCTCAAAATCTCGATATCCTCCCGGAGCGACAGAATGCTCCCTCCGGGGCAGAGCCACATCGATCTGGTCCCTGAGATCGACGCCCTTAGGCGAGAACTTGAAGACACCGAAAGTTTTTCCCACCAGACTGACCCTGCCCCGGGCGGCCAAAAACGCCTCCAGTCGATGGGCCGGCACCCTGGAGACGACCACGTCGAAGTCCTTGCGATCAGCTCGCCCCGAAGCAGCATCTCGGACCATCCCACCGACGAGATAGATGCGGACCTGAGGGTGATCCCTGACCAGATCTTCGACAAACCTGAGGGCGGGCTCGCCCTCAAGTCTCTTTCGAAACTGGACTAAATTTTTTTGCAGCCTATCGGTCCGTATCATAGAACATTTCTGGGAAGAGGTTCTAACCGCAGCTCGTTTCGCCGGCAAAGCTCTCCAGAGGCTCTCACCGCCCTTCGGCTCAGGGCCTCCACATAATTTAACCTCAAAACAGTAAAAGAGAAACTGAAATTTCAGGCCGGAGGCTCTTCAACCAGAATTATGCACAAAGGATGCATTGGAGTTGTTTATCGGCTTACCTGCTGTGATGAGCTGCCTGCCGCACCAGGCGGGCGGGCCTCGTGACCGTCACCGTCACCCTCACCCCGGGCTTCTCCTGGCAATTGCAATGGCGGCACATTATACTATTGTTCCCTTCTCGATCTGGCGGCCACGCGGTACAGAAACATCCCGAGGGCGGTGAAGAATATGACGGACACGATCTCACCTAACCAGTTTGGTTCCCACATGATTTCGAAGTATTTCGGCGTTTTGGCAATAATGACGGCGATGACGGCGATCACCACCCCCATCAACCCCTCGCCAGCGATGAGACCAGATCCAAGCAGTATCCCCTGATCCTTTCCTTTTTCAATCTTATCCTTGTCTGCACCGTATTTCTTCTCAATATAGTGGCGTATCATTCCACCTATGAATACCGGTGTCATCGTATAGAGCGGGAGGTACATGCCGACTGCAAAGGGAAGGGGCGGGACCTTGAAGAGGAGGACGATTATCGAGAAGGCGGCCCCTATTCCGACCAGATCCCATCTCAGATTGGCGTCGAGAACGCCGTCGAGAACAGTTTTCATCAAGGTTGCCTGGGGCGCTGGGAGATCCTCGGTGCCAAATCCGTAAGCCATCCCCAGATAGTAAACCGCCAAGGCGACAAAAAAGGCGGCCCCGGTGGCACCTATCACTTCGCTGATCTGTTGTCTGCTCGGTGTTGCACCTATGAGAAAGCCGGTCTTCAAATCCTGGGAGATGTCCCCGGCGATGGAGGCGGAGATGCAGACGATGGTGCCGATGGTGAGGGCCGTAATTTTGCCAGTGAGATCGGTCCAGCCAAGAAGTTGAAAGACGATACCTGTTCCCAACAGTGTTACGATGGCCATGCCTGAGGTCGGATTGGAGGAGACACCGACCAGCCCCACGATTCTCGATGAGACCGTGACAAAACAGAAGGCAAAGAAAGCGATACAGAGAGCGCTTGAGAACCTCATGATCAACCCGGTATCATGGCCGATGATACCCTTGGCCCCGGTAATGAGGAGAATCACAAGGGCCACACCAAGTACCACCCACTTCATGGAGAGGTCTCTCTCAGTTCGCAGCCTTCCCATGTCGAGAGCTGCGGCGCTCGATCTCAGTTCTTTAATGCCGATTCTGAGGGATGCGATCATGGTCGGTATGGACCTGGCCACGGTTATGATTCCGGCCGAAGCGACAGCGCCGGCCCCGATGATCCGGATATATCCCTCCCAGATCTGTTTGGCAGACAGCTCTCCAACAGTGAAAATCCCCGGGTCCATTCCCCTGGAAAGCAGGTAGATGCGGGTATTTTCCCAAATGGCCGCGTCCCCAAATTTCCAGGCGATAAACGGAATGATCAATACCCACGAGACCAGGCCGCCGCCGACCATGATGGTCCCGATTCTCCGGCCCAGGATGTATCCGACCCCCAACAGGGCAGGTGTTGCCGAGACACCGACAACTGCCTTTTTCAGCAGCGGCAGGTGCAGTTTCACCTTTGAGGGCCAGAGATAAAGAAGCGATATTAAACCTTTATAGAGCATGCCGATGGACATACCGGCGAACACATTTTTCGCCGTGGAACCACCTTCCGAAGCGGCCACCAGAACCTCCGCACTGGCTGTCCCCTCCGGGTATGGAAGGCCATAATGCTCCTTGACAATAAGAAAGCCCCTCAAGGGTATCATGAAGAGGACACCCAGAACCCCACCGCACATGGCCAGAAGAGTCATCTGAAGCAGCGACGGTGTGTAACCCCACAAAAAGAGGGCCGGTATGGTGAAGATAATCCCTGAGGCCAGGGAAGAGCTTGCCGAACCTGCCGTCTGGGATATATTGCACTCCAAGATGGTCGATCTTCCAAACAGCGGTATGAGTACTCGCAAAATCGCCACCGAAACGACGGCCAGTGGAATAGCGGTGCTGATCGTAAGCCCCACCCTCAATCCGAGATAGGCGTTGGCACTCCCGAAGATGGCTCCCAGAATGACACCAAGAATAACAGTCTTCGGGTTGAAGTCCCTCATCACCACATCGGCAGGTACATACGGTTTGTGCTCTTCCATCGTCTCCCTCCTAAGTTAAAGGTTTTTATCCCTGACATTATACGACTTTTTTTCGAAGGATCAAGCAAAATCTTCACCCCGGAGATTTTTTTTATCGTTTTTTCCCTGAATGTACCGGTTCTGAGCCGATCTCCTTGAGCGGGGCAAAGCTGCAAACGGCCCTCTGGATCGGCCCACAATCCCCCTGTCCATCATTCGGAGGAGGACGAAAGAGCGAACCGTCCGGCCTACAGGGTGGGGAAGCGGACGATTTTCAAGGATGGATTCGACTCGCTGCAATGATCGGACTCTGGATGGCGAAACTCTCCCTTCTCTCCGGGCCTCTCCCACTCTGGGGCTGCAGTTTTTCCTTGACCCCCATCTTTGAAAGGACTACTTTTAGGCAGAAGCAATGCCTTCAATAACGTATACCAGGAGGTTAGTGATGAGACAGCGAGTGGCAAAGAAGATACTCAAGTACCGGGAAAAACTTAATTACTCAGAACAACAGATCAAAAAGGCTGAGGAGACGCTGAGGGAGATTGAGCGTCGAAGAGCAAAGCTGAAGAGCACGGCCCCGGAGCAGAGCACAGAGAAGGGAGAATGACCGCTTTGCCCCAGGACGAAAGTCTGAATCTCCGAGACGCCGATCTCGCTCTAAGAGAGAGCCTCACCCAGCCTCCTATTCCCCTTCGCGAAGCGATCGGACTGTACCTGCTTTGCCTGGGTCTGATGCTGAGCGTCGGGCTCCTTCTTCAGGCGATCGACCTGAGGATCGGTCTGATCGTGACGGAAGGGGGATTGATCCTGCTGCCGACCCTCTACTTCATTCAGAAGAACCGCCGTTCCTTTCGTCAGGTGCTGGGGTTGAAGCGCGTCAGCCCGCAAGTGCTTTTGCTGGTGCTTCTGATCACCATCCCCTTTCGCATCTGCTCCTTTCTCGTCAGCGCCCTGGTCCAGACTCTCTTCCCCGTGCCCGACTTTATCGTGCGCAGCCTCCAACGCACGTACGCCGAGCTGATGTTTCCGTCCAACACCTCCGAGTTGGCATTGACAGTATTGGGGATCGTCTTTCTGGCTGCCATCTGTGAAGAGGCCCTGTTCCGCGGGTTCATTCTGAACACCCTCCTGAAGCGGAAGAGCGCCTGGAGCGCCATCACCATCACTGCCCTCGGGTTTTCCCTCTATCATCTCGATCCGTGGGCCATGCCGGAGGTGGCCATCATCGGGATCTTCCTCGGCTGGCTGGTGGTGCGGACGGGATCGATCTTTCCAGCCGTGTTGGCCCACGGCACTTTCAACTTTATCGGCATCATCCTCTTTCCAAAGGTCTTTGGGGTCACAACAATCGAGGCCTTCTTCCGTATCTCTTTTCCCCCCTATGTGTACCTGATGGCCTTAGCCCTCTTAGTGGTGCTTCTCTATGCCTTCGTCCGGCTTACGGACACAAGAGCTATCAGGGGCAGCGAAGAAGGAAACGTGTAACATGCGAACAAAATCTCTTTTCGCAGCGGTCCTCTTCAGTCTCATCGCCCGGACTCTGTTCGCCCAAAACGGTCTGCTCCCCACAATTGATGACACCCTCCTGCTGGACGAATGGCTCGTTGTCGGCCCCTTCTCGGCTGGCAGCCGGGAGCGGTCCATCGATTTTCTAATCGAGCATGGCGGAGAGCGAAACATTGCTCCCTACCAGGGTCTGAGTCACATCAGTATGACGGCCACCGGCGGGGTGGTGGAGTGGAAGAAGGTCAGGGCAGAGGACGGAAAGGTGGAGATGGCCTATGAGAATGTGGACTGTGACAATCTGCAGGACATCTTCGGCTGGCCAGGCCTCATGGGCGTCGGATATGCTGACGCCGAATTTGAGAACGAGGGAAGGAGACGGGCCCTGGCTGTGGCCGAAAAAGTTGGCTGGTTTTACCTCAACGGCAGGCAGTGGCCGGGCGATCGCTACGGGCACGATTTTATGAGGGTCCCGATCGTTCTCAAAGACGGCAAAACCCGCCTCTTAGCCAAAATCGGTGGCGCAGGCGACAGGTGGTTCACGTTCAAAATTCTGCCCGCCGACGCACCGGCGATGATTCTGGCCAAAGATGTGACCGGGAGACTCGCCGTCGGCGATGGGGAGATTTTCGAGAGAACGGGGAGGGTCGTTTCTCAGATTGCGCCACTCGCTCTGGTAAAATTTCCGGTCCGGATGGAGCTTCACGGCGCTGGGGTTGAGGCCAGAGGGCAGGTGGATGGTTATGCCCAAAAGGGGTGGGCCTTCGTCGTGGCCGACCTTTTCGCCGCCTTAGCCCCCAGCGCGGGCTGGCCCAGGTTCCAACTGTATGTGCCCTTCACCTGGCCATCTCTTCCGATATGATTTGAAGAAGGGGAGGGTTGTCACCGTGCAGAAGAAGGGCGAAACCTTCGAGATCGGACCACCGAAGCCACCGGGGCTGAGAAAGACACCATCGTTTTTCGGTCCTATCAAAAGGGCCTATTTCTCCCCATTTGTGCTCGTCTACGGCACGCAGGGCGATTCCGCCGCCACTGAAGTAAACCTCCATCACGCCCGGGTTCAGGCCCAGCAGTGGTGGCGCCGGGCAAACGGGCGCGTCGACATCCTCCCCGATACCGAGGTCACTTCTGAAACGGTTGAACAATATAACCTCATTCTCTTCGGCCGACCCGAGACAAATGCCATCACAGCCAGGGTCCACCGAGATCTGCCCATTCTCATTGGAGCCGGGAGAGTGGCTCTGGGTGATCGGGTGATCGAGGGGGAGGGAATCGGAGTCCAATTCATCTACCCCAATCCCCTCAATCCCACTAAATTCATTCTCGTCCATGGGGGAACCGATCCTGAAGGCGAAGAGCGATCAACCCTTTTCGGCACCCTCTACTCCGGGGCCGGTCTCTGCGGATTCTTCGATATGGACTGGAACTTAAACGAGAAGTTGATGTATTCTAAAAAATAGGGCTCGCCACAATGTTTTCCTGTCTGCAAAACCAGGTGGAGCTGATAAATATGGGCTCTCAAAGAAACATATCGATTCTGTTATCGTTGCTCATGCTCCTATCGCCGGCGATTCTCGAATGTGAGGGCAGACCTCAGGAGGAAGGGGCGCAGAAAAGG
>JBHIER010000138.1:0-7902 GCA_046760705.1 bacterium | reverse complement strand
GGCCGGGTTCAATCTGAAGCAGACGGACGAGGTGGCATCTGAAATCGAGCGGGACCTGGCCAGACATAAAGAGGTGAAGACCATCTACTCAACCGTGGGTACGAAGGGAGGTATATTCGGCGGCAACACCGGAGTGAACATTGCCGCTACCGTTATCCAATTGGTCGATAAAGATCAGAGAAATGTTTCGGACAGACAGTTCGCCAATCGGTTGCGTCCCAGGCTGGCTGGTATTCCCTCGGCCAAGATAACCGTTCAAGTGGCCAGTACTATGGGCGGTGGGGACGAGGCCGACGTCCAAATCGAGGTGACCGGGGACGATATGGAACGTCTGAACCGAATAGCCAATGGGGTCATGAACATCGCTCGGAATACACCTGGAACCGTGGACGTGGACTCCGATTGGAAGATCGGAAAACCGGAGGTTCAGGTTATCCCGAAGCCGGACCTGTGCGACGAATACGGTATTCCTGTCTTTCAGGTGGCCCAAATTCTGCGGACCAGCCTGGAGGGCCAGGTGGCGTCCAAATACCGGGTCGGCGACGACGAATACGATATCCGGGTCAGGCTCAAGGATGCGCACAAAGAGAATATCGATCAGGTGAAGGATATTTATATCCCCATTGAAAGTTCCTCTGTGCCCATTACCCAGGTGGCCGAGGTGAAGTTGGCCAAAGGGCCGACTCAGATTTCGCGGAAGAACCGGCAGCGAATGGTCACCGTTGAGGCCAACATTTCCAAAGGGACTCTGGGAGAAGTGGTGAAAGCTATTGGCCGTAAGACGAGCCAACTGAGTTTGCCTCCTGGTTACAGAATCCACTTTGCCGGTATGGCCGAGTTCATGAAGGAATCTTTCAGCAACATGTTTGTGGCCTTGATCATGGCCATCCTCTTAACGTACATGCTCCTGGCCGCAATCTTGGAATCGTACATCCAGCCCTTCACCATTATGCTCACCTTTCCCTTGGCCTTGGTCGGAGTGCTGCTGGCCCTCTTTCTGACCGGCAACACGCTGAGTCTCTTCTCTCTGATGGCGGTGATCATGTTGGTGGGGATTGTGGTCAACAATGGTATCCTGCTGCTCGATTACACCAACGTTTTGCGAGCCAGAGGCGTGGGCAGGCAGGAGGCTCTTCTGCAGGCCTGTCCGACGAGGCTGCGGCCCATCATCATGACCAACGTGGCCATCGCTCTGGGGATGCTGCCTCTGGCTTTGGGCAAAGAGATGCGGGCACCTATGGCCATCGTCTCCATCGGTGGACTGCTTGTGTCAGCCCTGTTCACCCTCTTTTTGATCCCGGTCATGTATGCGGCTATTGACCAGATTCGTGAGAGGATGTTCAAACAACCCTGAATTTGCGCCCAAGATGTACTAAAAAGCGAAAAAAGACTTGACACGTGCCTTTCCGTTTCGTATCTTTATCGACCAAAGAACGGAATTGGTCAATAATTGCATTTTCGGAGGAGGAGCAACGACGTTGAAATTTGACAAGAGAGAGGCCATCCTCAAAGTTTCTCAGAGCCTTTTTGCGCGCTTCGGTCTGGTTAAGACGACCGTTGATGAAATTGCAAGACTGGCCCGAATTGGCAAGGGGACCATCTACCACTATTTCTCCAGCAAGGAGGATATCTTTGCCGAGGTGATCGAGAAGGAAGCCAATCTCCTACGAGAGAGGATAAAAGATGCCATCGATCGGGAAAGGACCCCTCAGGGGAAATTGCGCGCCTTCATTTTGACCAGAATGAACTGCCTAAAAGAGCTGGCCAACTATTACAGTGCCTTAAAGGATGAATACCTTGAGCACTATTCTTTTATTGAGACAGCCAGGAAGAAGAACTTCGAAGAGGAGATCCGCACAGTCAAAACGATTTTGCAGCAGGGAATTGATAAGGCCATTTTCAGCATCACAAATCCCCAAATGGCAGCTTTAGCCGTCGTATCAGCATTGAAAGGGTTGGAATATCCGTGGGTTCTGGACAACGCCATGGTGGATGTGGAGAAGAGCGTGGATACGTTACTCAAGATACTGTTCGAAGGAATTGAGAGAAGGGACTGACGCACCAGAAAGGAGGTGGCCAACATGCAGCTTACGTTAAAGTCAATGCTGGCTATGTCTTCTCGAAGCCTGGTCAACGCTGTTTTGGCCAACGATACCCTTCGGAGTCTGGCCCTGAGGGCCGGGGAGAAGAAGATCTACCAGGTCCTCATCGAAAAGAACAGGACTGGCAGCCCCAGGAGAAGTCAGGAGGACAAGTACTACATGCTGCGGAATATGCTTCAGTCCATCAACAGGGCTCTGGAGAGCAAAAGAATTTCGCCCTCTTTTCGTCGTGGTCTCATCGAGGTTCTGGTGGGCAGTGTGCTTTTGGAGGATAATGCCGCGAGAAGAGCCTTCAGGAAAAGCCACGGATTTGGTCCCCCCACCTTTCTGCTCATCAGTCCCACCAAGCGGTGCAATCTCCGCTGTATCGGGTGTTACGCTTCCAGTTCCTCTGCTAACGCGGAGAAGTTGGATTACAAAACAGTGGATCGCATCCTCACGCAGAAGAGAGAACTTTGGGGTTCCCATTTCACCGTAATTTCCGGAGGGGAGCCGCTCATGTGGAGAAGTGAGGGGAAAAATCTGATCGACCTTGTAGCTGAGCACAGCGATCAGTTTTTCCTCATGTACACCAATGGAACGCTCATCGGCGAGAGGGTAGCTAGCCGCATGGCGGAGGTGGGCAATATTACGCCGGCGATTTCGGTGGAGGGATTTGGAAAGGAGACCGACGCCCGCAGGGGCAAAGGTGTTCACAGGCGGATCCTGGGGGCATTCGAGAATCTGCGCAACAGGGGCGTTCCCTTCGGGATATCCATCACGGCCACACGCCACAACGCAGAGCTCGTCCTCAGCGACGATTTTTTAGACTTCTATTTTGAGGATCAGGGAGCGCTGTACGGCTGGATATTTCAATACATGCCCATCGGTCGGAGCTACACCCTCGATCTCATGGTTACCCCGGAACAGCGCAAGTGGATGTTTGAGAGGGAGCAGTATCTGGTCCAGGACAGAGGTCTCTTTATCGCAGATTTTTGGAACAGCGGATCGGTGGCCAACGGCTGTATCTCGGCCGGGCGTGAAGGCGGGTACTTCTGCATTGATTGGAACGGAAACTGTCCGCCCTGCGACTTTTTCCCTTACTACACACATAATATCGTGGATGTGTACAAGAAGGGAGGCGACCTGAACACGGTTCTCATGTGTCCCCTCTTTCAGGATATCAGGAACTGGCAGCGGGAGTATGGCTATATGAAGCCGGCCCGAGAGGTTGGCAATCAGATTGCGCCCTGTATTTCCAAGGATCACCATCGAGTGGCCAGAAAGATCATCGAGACAGCAGGGGCAAGGCCCAAGAATCGAGAGGGAGAGGAGGCTCTCAAGGATCCGACTTACTATACAGGATTGGTGGCCTGTGGTGATGCGGTGGACCGTCTCACTCGGCCCATCTGGGAGAGGGATTACATCGGGCCGGAGAGGGAGAGGGTGGAGAAGGCGGCCTATTTGGAGCGGTGCACACCGGGACAAGGACTCGCTGCGTAGATTTTTTGAGTGGTGGGCAAAAGAGCGCCCATCGAGGGTGTGTGCTGCCCCATGTGGCAGAACCACATCGTTCGTCATCTCATGGATGCCATCGACGAGGTTCAGAGGATGCAGGCCAAGGTTTTGTCCGAGGCTGGTTCCGAGCTTCTGAAAGGTACTCGCTCTGGTTAAAGAACCCCCTGGAACCTGACTGACAATCAGAAGGCTCGTTTGACGGATCTACTTAAGATGAAGCTGAAGGTTGTCAAGGCATGTCGGACTCCACTCGTCGGGTTTAAGCGGCAAAGTATCTGAGGCGGTGGTTCTGGCCTGCCTGTGCGTGTCCGCACACAGACAGGTGGGCAACCCACTGCCGCATCAAACCATTGAGAGATTTTGCCTGGATGCTCAGCCGTCATGAATATAGAATCCTCGCCTGTTTCGATTTGAGAATTGACCATGCTTTGGTTGAGGCCATGAATAATAATGCGAAACTCATCAGTCACAGGGCCCGAGGCTATCGCCCTGAAAAGAACCACTCCCTGGCGCTCATACATGGCCTTGGAAAACTCGAATTACCAAAAACTCAGCACAAATTCTGGTGAGGAGCCTCTTTCCTTGAGGTCACCTATCGTGACCGATAGGGTCACCAAAGGGATGTCGGTGCCAAAGGCCCTCTATCTGGTCACAACCATAAAGTCTTTCATCCTCAACTCTGAGGGGTGAAACTGGTCACGTTGTTCTTATCGTTACGATAGACCTGGACAGAAATATCCTCGGAAAGATATAACCGCACCCTAAAAATATGGGTCTGAATATCCGTTATCTTGATATCCTGCAAGGGAGAAAGAACTGTTCCAACCATTACGATGTTGAATTTATATATAGTTTCTTCTTTCCCATCATACAATATCATACCCGCGCCTCTTCTGGCCTGCCTAATTTTGAAGCTACTTGCATTAGTTCTTTAACAACTGCCATAACAATCACTCCTTTTCAGGTTACGAGAACGAGACTTTTTTCAATTCTTCGCAGGTTTTCTTCTTCTGGTGCTGCAATTGATAACTCAGGTGTGCGCTATGACAGTATCAATCCCACTGCGTCGTCAGTACCGCGTGGAACCGCCTTCGCCTAGGGTTGGCCCGCATTGTCTGTTTCCCAGGCCCCTTCTGCACCACCGTTCCCAAGCATCTAATATACAATCTTAATCAACAAATGCCAACCCGAAAAGAATAAACATTTCGAAAAAGTATGGCAAGGGAAAATTGGGAGACAAAATAATAGGGTGAGAAATTACCCGGCATCCTCGTCCCAGGGCCATGCGGGCATCCATCCCACAGTCAGCAATACCCGCGCTCTGCCTTGTGAGAATTGACCATCCTGACTCGCGGAGAATAGGGACTCCGGCCCCATGGAGCAAAGTCCAAACACCCACAGAAGATCGAGTACGATTGCAGCCGTGTCCTGAAAATCTGTCAGCCGCTCCCTCGCCCCTCACACGAGCCATTAATGATTTTACCTGAAATGGCTTGCTTCTTCGGCTTTAAATTTGATGCTTGAAATGCTCGGCAAACCGGTTGGACGTAGTGTCGCTGAGCGCATCCATTGACAAGCTGCGAACCTGGACAATATCAAACCCGAGGCTTTAACGGCTGATATGAGTATAGGAGTAGCTCACAGTGAACAATAAAGATGATCTTATTTCGACATTAAAGGCATTCTTCGAAGGGAAAGCTAAAGGTTATAGTATTGATATGGTCTTTTTATATGGTTCCTGGGCAAGAGGTCATCCAGTGGAGGAGTCTGACGTGGATTTGGCTCTATTCTTTTTACCAGAGCCATCTTCTGATGATGAACTCTTCAGAGTTATTACCGATATTTCCTACGAACTTTCCACGAAAATTGGCCGTGAAGTGAATGCGATAGCCCTCTATCAGGACTTCAGAAAGCCCATGCTGTACTACAATGCTATTGTTCTGGGTATACCCTTGTATATCAAGGAATTTGAAAGATACGTCAATCTGAAAAATCAAGCCATAGCCCACATGGAAGACTTTTGCTTCTTTGGTACTGGGTGGCAGTTAGAACTTGCCCGCAAGAATATGGAGGTATTACAAAATGGTTAAATTCCGCTATGCTAAGGGTAGAATTGGGGAGTCGCTCCAGTTTATATCCCAGGAGATGATAGAGTTTGAAGAAGAGTATGTTAACAAAGCATGGAATGATTACGCCCAGGATAGGAAACTCCAAAAGCTTATGGATAGAACAGTTGAGAATATCCTTACAGCTCTTATTGAAGTAAGTGGTAGCATCCTTACTGAAGAGGGAATTGCTATAGAGAGTTACCCTGATGCTCTAAAAAGATGTGCGGAGTTATTTGGGCTCGACGAAGAAGAGCAGGAAAGCAGGGAGGAGGACTAATCCAAAGCTTCTTCGAAGCCGGTCTTTGCCCTTTCCGATTCTTGACCTTGGACGTTGGACTTTCATCTTCAAAATTTATTTCTTGAGGTTTGACCCTAACGTCCCATTGGTTACGGACAAATGGCTCCCCGTCGTCCGATACGATACCGCTCACGGTTATGCTCATAAAGATATCCTTCATCTCGATGGTCGCAAAGAAAAGATCGATCTCGGACCACTGACATTGAAGGAGGCCTTAGTCTTAGCGGACAGAAACATCAATGAAAAAAGATGCGCTCATTGTGCTTCTCCCTGAAGATGACCAAGAGCTTTGCACGTATAATCTGGAGAATGCCAAGAGGATGAAGAGATCCGGTCAAAGGGTTATCTATGTGAAAATCAAAGGATGAGATCCTCCCCGTTCTCGTCTCATAAGCCCAGAAGTTGAACTCACCCCAACCACATAGATAACTCTCATCCTGGCCACTGACGACTGTCCCTGACTTTGGAGATTAATCTTTGGACATTGTACCTTGGACCTTGGACCTTTTATCTCTTGTCTCTAACTTCCGACTTCTTGCCTCTGACATCTGACTTCTGATTTTGGCCTTCGCATGCGTTCGCGTTCGTAGTTCGTGAGTCGTGTTCGTAACAATCAATCACCCTTTTCCGAGCCTCTCCCACGAACTACGAACACGATTCTCTTTCCCCAATCCCCTTTCCATCGGGGTAAGACCAAAACCAAAAACATCATGTTTTTAATAAGGCCTTCCTTTGGTCAGCTCTAAAAATATAATGATTTCTTTTCCCCAGTTCTTCCACAATGTATAGAATTTCCTCTTGATCCAAAAATCCACTTTGTTTACAAGCTAAGAGAAAGGCCGGAATATTAACGACTTTTATACCATTTCTTTCAGCTATTTTCCTGGCTTCGTTATCACTCACAAGGAATAGAACATCCTCTTTTCCCCTTGCCAGAGCTATACAACTTCTTTCACCACGACCCAACTTTTCAAAGTCTTTTCCAATTTTTTCTTCTTCCTCAAGCTCCGATATATACGTTATTGCTTCTATCCAATCTGGAAGCTTTCGGATCAAATCTGTCCTTGAAAGTTCGTCAGTAACAGCGCTCGTGGTATATATTTTCTCTACTTTATAAAATTCTTTGAGCAAATGGAGCCTATCAACTTTTATAAAGGAGCTTAAAGAGTCGCAATCGATAATGATCATCTTTCAGACCTTCTGGCAAGGCTCATAGAGTATTCTGCCATTTTGTGCATCTCTTCCACAGACTCATCGGATTTACGCTCAATGCCTCTCCTAAACAGCTCGCTTTTCATTCTCTCGATATCTAAGCCCGATATCTCGCATGCCTTTCCGATAGATATCTCCCCATCTTTGAACATCCTGCAAGCTATTTCTAAGCGTAGATCTTTTCTGGCTGCAAGAAGAGTCAGAATCGCATCCTTAAGGAATTCCTCAAGGCTATCATAGAGGCCAGTAAGTGGAATGTACCGCAGTTCCTCTTTAAATAGATCTGAAAGGTCAGATTCTTCCAATTTGATCTCCATCTTGCTCCCTCCCTTTGGTTCGTGCTCGTATCTCGTGACTCGCGTTCGTAACTTTACCTCAGCCCTTTCTGAGCCCTCCACCAACAACGAACTACGACTCAGGAACTACGATCCACGTGCTGGTGAACTATACCTGTTTGGCCAAAAGACTCCATCATTTTTATCGCAGTGGCAATAACTGGAGGTGACATATCCCAAACTCTCCCTTCCAAAAGTCTGTGCACTCAGGTGTGCGCTGTGACAGTCTCCATCTCATCACCCGCCAGTACCGCGTGGAGCCTCCTTCGGTCAGGGTTGACCGCATTGTCTGCTCTCCAGGCCCCTTCTACATCGTCGGCCTCAAGCATTAAATATGCAATCCTAATGAA
>JBHIER010000137.1:0-7916 GCA_046760705.1 bacterium | reverse complement strand
ATCATCGCTGGAGAGAAGATGTGGTGGCAGGATCACAAGGAGGTTATCACTACCGCCAAACTGGAGGGCACCAGCCAGATCACTCCCCATCACCAGATCAAGACCGGGCTCGAATTCATTTACTATGACCTGTATCTGAAGGACGTAAAATATGAGGAACTCTTCACCTTCGATCCCCAGTTTCCCCTCTACATCGCCTATGACACCGAATATCACTACTATCCCAAGGAGGGCTCGTTTTATATTCAGGACAAGATCGAGTACCTCGACATGGTGGCCAATCTCGGGCTCCGGTACGACTTCTTCAACCCCACCGCCTCGCGCCCGGCCGTGGAGCAGGACATCACTGGTCAGGATACCTCATGGGTGGTGGAGAACCGCAAGAGGGTCAAAGCCAGCCTGAAGGACCAGTTCAGCCCCCGCCTGGGGGTCTCCATCTCCGTCACTGAGGACGACCAGATCCATCTCAACTACGGATACTTCTTTCAGATGCCGTCTTTTAAGTATTTGTATACCAACCTTGAGTATCGGGCCGAAGGGTTTTCCCCCCTGGCCGGGGATCCGGATCTCAAGCCGGCCGAGACCATCGCCTTCGAAGCCGGGTATAGGCACCGCTTCTGGGAAAACTATTTGTTCAATATTACCGTATTTAACAAAGACGTCTCCAATCTCGTCGACACGAAGACATACATCCCCCAGGACGAGAAGGGGCAGGGTGGGTACACCCAATACGTCAATGTGGCCCACGTCAACATCCACGGCCTGGAGACGTACCTCGAGAAACGATACGGCCGGCTTCTCACCGGTAAGATCAGCTACACCTACATGATGGCCCAGGGGACCGGCTCCAGCGAGCGGGAGGGGTTCGAATGGCTCAGCAGAGGGCTTCAGGTGCCCATCGGCGAATATTTCCTGAGCTGGGACCAGCGCCACAAAGTTGTTCTCAACATCGACCTCAGAGATCCGGACGACTGGGGACTCAATCTGCTGTGGCAGTGGAACAGCCCCCTACCTTACACCAGAGATAGCGGTATCTACACCCGGCCCAACGATGAGCGCATGGAGGCCACCCATTATCTGGATATGAAAGCCAGCAAGGACTTCCACATTAATGGTTTGAGGGCCTCCCTTCTCCTGGAGCTGCGGAATGCATTGGATACCCGCAACCTGCTGTGGGTCGACTCCCAGGGCCACCCGGGCGGGTACTTTGAGGATCCCGGTGCCTGGGACTTAGGGCGGCGCATTCGAGTGGGAGTTGAGATTAGTTTTTGAGTAGAGGCGAAATAAGATGAAGAGATTACCAGAGAATGCACGGAAAAGACGGAAGACACAGAAAAGTGTAGGTTTTTACATTTTTCTCCTCTTTTTCGTCTCCTCTTGCTGGCAGGAGCAGCATCACGAGGTCATTCCCCCCCCTCTACCCAACTATCCGGTCAAGGGCAAGGTGTTCGACTCCGCGGATGGGACACCTGTCAGGGGGGCAATCGTCTTTCTTGATACTGAGGCCGACACCACCGACAGCACAGGGAGCTTCTACCTCGAGCACATTCAGGGGGGGAAGAGCTACTCGCTTTCAGTAATGAAGGACCATTATGAGCCCTTTTTAGGATCGGTACTTGTGGCCTACGACACCGTCGAGGTTGATGACATCATTCTGGGCAAGATATACTATCATCTGAATATGTTCAATCCAGGCGGCTGGCGGTCGTTCACCCCTCAGGGATTGGTGTGGGGGGGGGCGAATCTCTGGTCGGCTGACTCTATGGCTGGGGTGATCTTCGCCCATAACTACGACTCATACATGTCTGTGGCCCAAAAATACGCCCTGCCTCATTACCCGATGCCCAAGGGTGAGTTCTACATTGCTCCTTTGGGTTTAGAATGGCACCGAAATTACGTAGTTACCTACGACGATCATACTAAGAGACTCTATGAACTGATTCTCACTGCCGGTGACACTGCTTTGATACAGACATCTTACAGATTGCCGGATGAAATTGGTGACATCTGGGATTTCACCTGGGACGGCCATCAGTTGTGGTCCTGCTCCCCTGGCTCGTACAAAAGATTCCACGCCTTGGCCGCCAATCCAGAGGACGACGTAATCTACCGACACAACGGGGACCTGTCTGTGGTTGCTTCCTTTCCCGCAACAGAGATAGATGATGGAATCCTGAACCCTGCAGGCATCGCCTGGGATGGTGAGAAATTCTGGCTCAACTCCCGCGCTAGCCATCGGTTGTACATGCTGGATGAGAATCTCCAGGTCCTTGGCTACTATGTGTTTGAGGAGTCTATCTGGCCGTGGACCCCATATCAACTCTGCTGGGGCAACGGATACCTGTGGGGCTGCTTTCGGGATACAGAGTCGGCCCTCCACTCAGTGGGCGGGCCTACCCAGTACCTTTATAAATTTGGCAAACTCTATCCGTAGCCACAGATTTCACAGATTTAGAGGTGAAGGGGTGATCAATCGTTTAAATATCTTAATTTTCCTCATTTTATGGGGATGCGGGTTGTGGATTCCTGACGACAAATCTTCGGCTCGAGAATCGACTTTATCCTCACCGCAGCTCTTCTACAGCCCGCTGGATGAGGGGGTGAGGTTGGTCTGGGACAACAGCGCCGAAACCACCGATAATCCTATGGATCCAAACAACAATTTTGAGGGGTACAGGATCTATCGGGCCCAGTATACCATCGAAAAGTGGCACTTGATTGCTGCTTTCGATGATGTGGACGACAGTGTGTATGTCGTCGACGAAAAGGGGGATACGTTGAACAGCGGATTCCCGGTTGATCTGCTGCCCGTGTGCCATTCGTACACCGATACCGGCGGGACCTTTGTGGACCGGGAGATCCCAAGACCGATCAACGGGCTGCCCTATTTTTACGCTGTCGTCGCTTATACCAAGAAGGGGCTCGAAACAGAAAAGGACAATAATAGAAAGAGGGACGACGGCACGCCTCTCCCCGTTTACCCGACCGAGCGATACGAGACCGGTCAACAGCAGGCGAGCTTAGCCGATGTGAAGGTGGTCCCCAATCCGTACAAGGCCACCTCCCTCTTCGAGGTGCGCTACGAAGACAAGATCATGTTCACCAACCTGCCACCTGCGGCCAAGATCTCAATCTACACGTTGGAGGGGGATCTGGTGAAGACCATCATTCACGAGGACGGCACCGACTCGGAGAAGTGGAACCTCACCTCCAGAAACGAACAGTTCGTGGTCAGCGGGCTATACTATTACGTGGTCCAGACCAACGAGGAAAAGAAAATCGGAAAGTTTGTGATTATGAGATAGACGGGAAGTTCAATTTAATAAAAGGCTAAAGCCTTAACTCCTAAGGCGGATTTAATCCTTCAGGATCTTATAAAAGGCTGAAGCCTTAAGTCCAGAGAACGTTCATTCATTACGGTTCCAAGAGAATGAGACTTAATCAACTAATCATCGGTTTTGCCGCCACACTTCTTGTTTGTACAGTTCAGGCTCAGCAGTTTGCCCGGGTCGGTACGGTCGGAGCGCAGTTTCTCAAGATCGGAGTTGAGGCCAGGGCGGTGGGGATGGGCGAGGCCTGTGTGGCCGTGGACGACCTCGGTGCCGGGGCCCTCTTCTGGAACCCGGCCAACGTGGCCACCCTTGAAGGGAGCGGCCTCATGCTCCATCGTGCCTCCTGGATCGCCGATGTGGACCTCAACGCAGCGGCCTTCACCGCCGCCGTCGGAGAATACGGCACCTTCGGCCTCAGCCTCTCCAGCCTCTCCTCAGGCCGGATGGAGGTGACCACAGTGGAACATCAGGACGGCACTGGCGAAACATTTACCACCTCGAACCTCATGGTCGGATTGACCTATGCCAAAAGGGTCACCGATCGATTCTGCCTGGGCGGAACTGTCAAATATGTGGGAGAACGGCTGGAGAGGCGCCGGGCCAAGACCTTCTGTTTTGACATCGGAATGCTCTATGACACGGGCTACCGGTCGCTCAAGTTCGGCGCCGTCGTCCTCAACTTCGGCCCGCCCCTCTCCCTGGATGGGGAGTACCGGAATTACGACAACGGCACCCTCCTTCCGGAGAAGCGGCCTTTTAACCCGTACCATCTCCCCATGACCTTCAAGGTGGGCATGTCGTGGGATCTGGAGACGGTGAAGGGGCAACACCTACTGACCACCCTTGACGCCGTCCACCCCCGGGACAATGTGGAGAGAGTCAACTTCGGGGCCGAATACCGACTCTCGGAGGGGCTGGCCCTCAGAAGCGGGTACTCCTTGGGCCACGATGCCAGAGGTGTGAGCTTCGGGGCCGGGTTTCACCTCGCCACCAGTTCCCTGGGCGCGGTCGATATCGATTACGCTTACACCGACTACGGTGTCCTGGACGGGGTTCAGAGGATATCAATGGACATCCATTTCTAACCTGGATCATTCGCCCCAGAGGCGCAGAGACACAGAGATAAATGAAAAACGGTATGCTACGATCTACATATCGGGATAGGGTAACGGTACCGAAGCATACCATCAAGAAAATACAAGACGAACAGCGTAACCGAATGACGAAACAGGCTCCGTTAGATATGGAGTTATCTCACGGGGCGGGTATCGTAACCTTAACCCAAAACGTTTTTGGTTGCAGCTTTGCTATATGTTCGGTATCTTAGTAGTTTATGAATAGATTAGGCTAAGAAGGATTTGCGCATGAAAAGAATGACATGCATAAAACTTTCAATTTTTTTCTGGTTCCTTATCTCCTTTTCAATCTTTAGTTGTTCCAAGGAAAAGGAAGTGTATATCATCTCTCCTCCCTCCGTAGCGTCAATGGTGCAGGCCGGCTGGGCCGATTATGGCACCGGAAAATACGCATCGGCTCTCGGCCACTTCGAGTCGGCCATCAGCCAGGATGCGGCCTGTTTCGACGGCTACAACGGTTTGGGGTGGAGCTCCTTCAAGCTGGGGGATTTCTCCGAAGCCATCGACTATTTCCGCTTCCTTCTGCCCCTTCGAGAGGCCAAGCCTGCTCTGGCGGCCGATGGTTATGCCGGGCTGGCCGCCCTCTACATGACTCAAAATGAAGATGAACTGGCCATCGACGCCGCCTGGGAGGTCCTATCCATCGCCGGGGAGGCGTACACCTTCACCCACGACTCGTCCATCACCTCGGAGGACATCCATGTTCTTCTGGCCCGCTGTTATTACAATAACGGGAACTTTTACAAATCCCAACTGCAGGTCAACGCCGTCGATCCCAACTTCCCCGAACCTTCGCTCATCTCCTCAAAAACTGTGGTCGACACAGTGGCCGCGGCCATCGACTCGCTCCACATGCGCATATATCTGACAACGACCTTCCCGAACATCATCCTCGTCTCATCGGTCACCGACTCCCTCGGTCAGATCGACTACGAGGTCGTTGACGTTCCCGGGGAGGAGAACCGAATCGAAGTGACCGGCGAGAGCCTGCCCTCTGCGGGCAGACATTTTATTGTCGAATACACCTATGTCGAGGACTATTTCGAGTACCTCATCGTTCTGGCCCAAAAGATTGAGTCCCTCGCTGCTTTCTAAATAATAACTTCAAAGATATTGCTCACAGTAATGCACAGAGTAATCCTAGCGCGCATGGTGTTCGCAACGCTGATCAGGACAGTGTGGTGACGGTGTCCACAGGTACCTCTGATGAGTACCCTGGGTTTTTATCATGGGAGGGGACATCGTTAGGTGATGTGGTCAGCTACTATGTGATGCCTATCGATTCGTCCAGCCAACAGAACAGGGCAACATCCCCTAATTATACCTTCCGAATTGCTTGTTCAATGTTTGTTGACGATTTTGAATCCGGCGACTATGAGGACAATTTCCGATAACGGTCTTACAGTTCTTCAGCCTTTAGATCTTTCAGACTTCGAGAGAGCCACGATCACTTTTTGGCACTTGTGGATGACCAAGGAGAGCCCTCTGGGGTTCCGACCAGTTTCGTCCTGGCTCAGAATTATCCCAATCCTTTCAATCCGACTACCACCATCCACTCCCAGATACCAGATGCAAGAATCCAGAAGCAAGACACAGGACAAACGAGGCAAGACTACGGACAGGATTATCAGTGAACAGCGGGCAGTGGTCGGAAACGAGGAAGATGGTGTTGCTGCGCTGACTTTGGAGGCCAGATGCAAGAAATAAGAGGCAAGAGAGAAGCGAAAAGCCGTGGGTGATGTGAACGGCTTTTTTAGCGGTATCCGATGGCGCAGTACCCTACCCAGTGGCGCAGGTTGCTGGGGGCGGTGGATCCCAAGCCCAAATCTCTGACTGGGAGCTCACCCGAGGCCACACTCGTATCGTAGCTCAGAAGATATCCTGTCAATGGGGGACGTTGAAGCTCCCCCATCAGATAGTTCACGCAATTGAGGCCGAAGGGAACGGAGAAGGGGCCGCACCAGGTAATCTTGTACCTCTCCACATCCTCTTGGTCCACGAGTTGGGCGAAGAACCTGCGCAGCTTCTCGGTTACCAGCTCTCCGATTAAGTATTGTTCGATCAAGTTGAGATCTCGACGCACCGCCTGTTCGTACCCTTTCACATCAGCACCAAAGGGAGCGTACTTCTTCCCGCCCCAATCCTGATCGCCGTAATGGACGCAGTCGTTGGAACAGAGAAAGGCAATATCGCGGCCGAGCACTAAATGATTTTCGGATATGACAGAGCTCAAAACCTCGGCCAGCTTCCGGGAGAGTTGGTCTAACCTCTCCCAATTCATGTAGGGCACAAGGATAGAGACGATCTGCACATCCCGATTATGGTACTGCAAAAATGGGATCAACCCTTCTACGGAGTGTTCGCCGGACTGAATCTCATCGTTGATGACGTAGTCGGAGGTGGGCAGCCGCCCGAGGATTGCCTCTCGAAGTGGGGAGACCGGGACGGGGCCGTATGGGCCCTGCCACGCGTGAAATGAGTCGAAGACAATTTTATCCTCTAAGTTGAAATCTTTGGCGCGATGAGCCACACCGAAGAGGATGACGTGCCGGGTAGTGACGTTGCGCATGATGTCAACATACACCCTTCCGGCATACAGATAATCATCGTGAGGGCAAACCCCGGCGATCCAGGAGATCTGAGGTTCGAGGTCTGACTCCTCGAATTCCTTTTTCAAGGGTATACCCTGGAGAGAATCGCACATCCGGACTACGGCTTCAATCTGAGCCTGGGTGTGTCCATATCCCACTGTGTCCACCAACCCTCTCATCCTCTCAACTGCGGGTCTTTTCTGTAACGAATCGGAGCCAGGCCTCCCCTGTCCATACAAAATGGATGCAAGGAACACGAAGCAGGCCGTACCGAAAACACCACTCTTTGAAATTTCTCTCCCTTTCATCTCACACCTTTTTCACCATCTTGATGTGTTCGATACCCGCCTCCACAAACCGCTCGCCCACAGGTTCAAAGCCTAGTTTTCGGTAGAAGTCCTGGGCTGCAGTCTGAGCGTGAAGGAAGACACCTTTTGGGTGGATTGCTTCTATCCGCTGCAAAGCATGCTGGACTAATCCCTTGCCGATGCCCCTCCTGCGGTATTCTCTCTTCACAGCAATCCGCTCAATCTTCACCTCGTTACCAACGGAACGGAATCGCGCCGTCCCCACAATTTCGCCGCCAATCTTGGCCAAGACGAAGGTAGACTCCCTATCGTACATATCCGGCTCTTCGTCGTGCGGTCCGTTCTGCTCGACGACAAAAATCTCCACTCTGAGCATCAACAGGTCGATAAGTTCTTGGTTCGTTTCAGCAATTTTGTATTCGACGTCCATTACCGGTTATGCAGCCACAAATATGTAGCCACAAAATGACACAAAATGACACAAAATGACACAAAATACCTTGTATATTAAGTCGTCAAGTCAAAAGACAGTTCGTCTAAGAAATATAA